>JAISJX010000412.1 GCA_031261145.1 Tannerella sp. | reverse complement strand
CGTTAAACCGTAATCAGTTGTTTAATATGGAATAAAAGAGTTCGCTTTCCACTTCTATATTCTCAAACGCCTTATGCGTCACGGCCAATACTACGGCATCAAACTTACCCTGCGGTTTTTCGGTCAAGAGTTCCAGACCATATTCTTGCTTCACTTCGGCAGGGTTCGCCCACGGGTCATAAACGGATACATCCGCCTCATATTCTTTGAGTTCGCGAATCACGTCAATGACCTTGGTATTTCGGATATCGGGACAGTTTTCCTTAAATGTAATCCCCAATACCAAAAGACGGGCGCCTTTCACCTGAATGCCTTTCCGAATCATTTTTTTAACGACCTCGCCGGCCATGTATTGTCCCATGCCGTCGTTCATCCGGCGGCCGGCCAGAATAATTTCGGGGTGATAACCATATTCCTGCGCTTTTTGCGCCAGATAATACGGGTCCACCCCGATGCAATGACCGCCGACTAATCCGGGCCTGAAATGCAGGAAATTCCATTTCGTACCGGCGGCTTCCAAAACGGCTTTCGTATCAATACCCATCCTGTCGAAAATCTTTTTCAGTTCATTGACAAAAGCGATATTGATATCCCGCTGTGAATTTTCAATCACCTTGGCCGCTTCCGCAATCCGAATCGTCGGGGCAAGATGTGTGCCCGCAGTAATCACGGAAGCATATAAATCATTGATTAATATACCTGTTTCGGGTGTAGAGCCGGATGTTACTTTCTTTATTTTTTCAACCGTATGCTCCTTATCCCCCGGATTGATTCGTTCGGGCGAATAACCGGCAAAGAAGTCCGTATTGAATGTCAGACCGGATGTTTTCTCTATGACCGGAATACAATCTTCTTCCGTCGCTCCGGGATAAACAGTTGATTCGTAGATCACTGTATCGCCTTTGGAAATCACCTTGCCGACCGTCTCGCTTGCCTTATATAACGGCGTCAAATCCGGGCGGTTATTCTTATCCACCGGCGTGGGCACTGTGACAATATAATAATTACACTCTTTTATATCGTCCAAACGGCACGAGCAGGACAATCCCGGCTGATCGTCCGGTTTTTCTTTCAGAACAGCCCGAAGCGCGGATTCATCGACCTCTAAGGTATGATCCGCGCCGGCCTTTAATTCATTCACCCGCCTTTCGTTAATATCAAAGCCCACAACGGGATATTTCGTTGCGAAAAGCCGGGCTAAAGGCAATCCCACATATCCAAGACCTATGATTGCAATTTTTATCATTCGATTTTAAACTTTCCTTTTTAACGTCTCATAATACCATTTTATTGCTTCACGCAACCCATCTTTCATACTATATTCCGGATGATAGTTCAATAGCCGTTGCGCTTTCGTGATGCTGGCCAGCGAATGGGGGATATCCCCGGCGCGATTGGGGCCATGCAAAATTGCAATATTCTTTATTTCAGGATCGTATTCACTTAAATATTCCTTGAGATAAGCGGTTAATTGATTCAAGGTGGTTCGTTCGCCGAAAGCCGTGTTATAGACCGTATTAAGGGCTTCGGGATTTTGAGCAGCCAAAGCTAACAGATTCATCTGCACGACATTCTTTATATAGGTAAAATCGCGGGAATAGTCCCCGTCGCCATGGATAACCGGCGATACATGATTGATTAATTGCTTCACAAACAAAGGGATTACGGCTGCGTACGCTCCGTCGGGGTCTTGCCTTTGTCCAAACACATTGAAATAGCGCAAACCGATACATTCCATTCCATACGTTTTGGAAAAAACACCGGCATACAATTCGTTTGCGTATTTGGTTACGGCATAAGGTGATAGCGGCTTGCCGATCACATCTTCCGTTTTGGGCAGCGATTCGGAATCGCCGTAAGTCGATGAACTGGCGGCATAGATAAAACGCTTTACCTTAGCGTCACGCGCCGCAACCAGCATATTCAGGAACCCGGAAACATTGACTTCATTGACGGTTACCGGGTCTTCAATCGAACGGGGAACAGAACCTAACGCCGCTTCATGCAAGACATATTCCGCTCCCTCGCACGCTTTCCGGCAATCCTCCAATCGACGGATATCACCTGTCATGAGCTTGAAATGTTTATTATCAAGCAAATGGCTGATATTCTCAATCTTTCCCGTAGAAAAATTATCAAGGCAAACGACCGAATGGCCCGTTTCCACTAACTTTTCACACAGATTGGAGCCGATAAAACCTGCTCCTCCGGTAACTGCTATATTCATGGCTCTTTATTTGGTTCGTTTCTGACGGTTAATCCATTAAATCCCTGAATTTACTGAATATCTTTTCCTTGACGGACGGATTGGGCTGAAAGTTCTCCGAACCGGACAGCTCTCTCATTTTATCTTTTTCGACGGACGAAAGTTTTTCCGGGATATAGACGCTGATATTAATCAATAGATCTCCTGTACCATAACTATTTACGGAAGGCAGTCCCTTATTACGCAGACGGAGCACTTTACCCGGTTGCGTGCCCGGTTCTATTTTCACTTTCGCTTTTCCGTCCACGGTAGGCACTTCGACCGTATCGCCCAGCGTTGCTTGCGGAATAGTCAGCAGTAAGTTGTAAATCAAGTCGTTTTCATCGCGAATCAAATCCGGGTGCATTTCTTCTTCGATCACAACCAACAAATCGCCATTCATACCGCCTCTGCGGGCTGCATTTCCTTTTCCGCTCATTGACAACTGCATACCCTCGGCTACTCCGGCAGGGATATGTAAGGCAATGACTTCCTCGGCCCTCATGATGCCTTCACCGTTGCACTCCGGGCATTTTTTCGTAATCATTTTTCCCGAACCGCCGCAGGTAGGACACGATGCCTGTGTCTGCATCTGGCCGAAAAGCGTGCTGACCACACGTGTCACAAATCCGGTTCCCCGGCAGTTTGAACAGGTGGTGGTGGCGTTGCTGCCATCCGCGCCGCTTCCATGACATTTGGCGCACGGGACATATTTCTTCACCTTGATTTTTTTCTCCACGCCTGTAGCCACTTCTTTCAGCGTCAGTTTGACCTTCACGCGCAAGTCCGAACCGCGTTGCACCGGACGCCCGCCTCCCCGTGAAGCGCCGCCGGTAAAACTGCTGAAACCGCTAAAATGTCCGCCGAAAAGGTCGCCGAACTGCGAGAAAATGTCATCCATTGACATGCCGCCGCCCTGTGATGCTCCTCCGGCTCCGCTCATACCGGCATGGCCGAACTGGTCATAACGACGCTTTTTCTGTTCATTACTCAGCACGTCATACGCTTCGGCAGCTTCTTTGAATTTATCTTCCGCTTCCTTATTCCCCGGATTTTTATCCGGATGAAACTCTATCGCCTTTTTGCGATACGCTTTTTTTATTTCATCGGCTGAAGCGCTTTTTGTAACGCCCAACACCTCATAATAATCTCGTTTTGCCATAATTAATTTTATAAATACCTGTTTGTAAGCATGTTAAAAAAGCACGCCTTCCGGCAGGTATGTTTTATTCCCCCACTACAACTTTTGCATGACGAATCACCTTATCGTATAAGGTATAGCCTGTTTGCACGCAATCCAGCACATTCCCTTTTTGGCTTTCTTCGGGCGCCGGAAGGGTTGCAATAGCCTCAAACAACTCCGTATTAAAGGGTTGTCCGATTGCTTCTATCTGTTTGACGCCCTGTTGCAACAAATAGGCGGTAAATTTATTGAAAATCAGTTCAACACCCTGTACAATCGCGTTCACATCTTTCGTATTCTGAATATTATTCAGAGCGCGTTCAAAATCATCAATCACCGGGAGCAGGTTTGTCAGAACCGATTCGCCTCCGCTTTTGATCAAATCCGCTTTTTCACGCAAGGTGCGTTTCCGGTAATTATCAAATTCGGCCATCAAACGCAGGTGGGAATCGTTCAATTCCTTATACTTTTCTTCCAAAGCATTTATCCTTTCGGCTTCCTCTACTTCGTCTTTTTTATCCGTCACATTGTCAGTCGGCTCTGCATTTTCTGACGCATTTTCAGGCTCCTGCTGATTTTTTGTCGCTTCCGCTTCACCGGAAAAAAACTCTTTTTCCGTTTCAACATGCTTTTCTTTCTCGTTTATAATCATAGTTATATAGTTTATTTTCAATACAATAATACAATATAATACCCGATCGACCCTGTACCTGACAAAGCGACCGTTTCCAATATAGTATCAAATATATTGCCAATTATTACAAATCCACAAAAAATTTTTATCTTTGCATCTGAAACGAGGCAAAAAACAGTCTTTTTAAAAAAACGGTTATGAGAAAAATAATAGGTTTAGTGGTTATGTGTGGTGCGCTTGTTACTTCTGTATCGGCGCAAAAAAACGGTATGAGTTGTCGTTTGGGGTTCAGTTACGAAATCAGCAGTAACAATAATTGGGGAAAAGATAAACCGGTCATTATGAAGGTATATCCAAATTCTCCGGCAGAAGTTGCAGGCATCAAACAAAACGACATCATCGAAAAGATCGATGGTTTAAGCGTGACGGAAATCTCGTTGGACGACGTAGATTCCTTATTGACAGCGACTGAGAACAGCCGAATCAGTTTGACCCTGTGTAATTTTTCCGATCCGGCAAGAACAGTCTCCGTCACCAAAGAATGTTATTCAAACAACGCGCTGAATGAGAATCAATTGGCAACCGCCTTTGCGATGTACAGTGTGGAAGATACGCACGAACGGCTGTTTATCTGTCCGTTTATCACGACAACGACCGAGGAGCCGGTTGATTTTTCGCAATTCAGAACCTACAGTTTTACGGAAGTGGAAGACACCCGTATCTCAAAGATTGAAACAACCGTCAATGAGACGTTACGATCGGAACTTTCCAAAAAAGGGCTTCAATTCGACGCAGCGAATCCGGATTTTCTCATCCAGACTTATTATACATTCGACAAAAATCCGAATTTTAAGCGGAAAAGCAAGGCGACGGCGGAAGAACTGCCGGTTTACCGCTATGATATTACCCGCGATAAAATCACTAAGTTCCCGTTTTACAGTTCATCTACGCCGGAATCCGAGTCCGAATACATCCTGCAATTTGGCCTCCGTTTCATCGACCAGCGTCATGTGCCCGGTCGCGTCCTGTGGGAGTGCGAAGCCAACGAACTGATGAATGGCCCCTACTCTATTGCAGAATACGCAACTATCCATATTCCATTGATGTGCATGCAGTTCCCTTATGTCAAATACACGCGGAACGTACAATATATCTTAGCCAAAAAGAAATATAACTATACCGGCATCAATTACAGCATCTACCAGTTGAATGAAATCGTCAGCATTGACGAAAATTCCCCGGCATACAAAGCCGGAATCATGCCGCATGACATCATTGACAGAATCGAAGAGAAACGCATGGACTATACCTCCGAAGAATTTACGGCCGCTTACCGGGCATTTATCGCCAAGACATTGAAATACAGGGATAAAAAGACGTTATTCACCGATGCAAACGGTTTTCCGAACTGCATGTATTGGGATACATTCAAATATATACAAATTGCCAAATTGTTCAATGACAAGAAGTATATGACCGCCTTTTCATATCTGTATAATTTTGAGCCGTACGTTAATCCGTCGAAAAACAGTTCGTGTACATTTTATATCAGGCGTGGCAGCGAAAAGTTGCAGTTTACGCTTCGCCCGACGCTTTATTCGGAAAAAACGATTGAGTTAAATTAAAAAGAACATCATTTATACAGTGATTTATCCCGAAAATTTTGAGCATAAAATCGGATTCGATAAGATTCGACAACATATCAGTGACAAGTGTTTGAGCACATTAGGAAAAGAGCGCGTCGAAGACCTCACTTTTTCGGCTGTGAAAACCGTTGTTGCCGGACAATTGGAGCAAATCGACGAATTTGTACGGATACTACAGGGGGACAGGGAGTTTCCTGTCAGTTATTTTATGGATGTCCGCCAGTCGTTGGGGCGGATTCGTCCCGAAGGCACGTTTCTTGATGAAAAAGAACTGTTTGACCTCAAACGTTCGTTACAAACCATCCACGATATTATCCGTTTTTTCCACAGCGGGGACGAGTCGGCGCCTGCCTACCCTACTTTAACGAAATTAGCAGGTAATATCCCTGTTTTTCCGCAACTTATCAAACAGATTGACGCCATTCTGGATAAATACGGTAAAATCAAAGACCATGCTTCGCCCGAACTGACTCAGATTCGCAAAGAGATGAGCGCGACCATCAGCAGCATTTCGCGCAATCTGCAAAGCATTCTTCATTCGGCACAGGCAGAGGGATTTGTGGATAAGGACGTAGCGCCCACCATGCGCGACGGACGGTTAGTCATACCCGTAGCGCCTGCGTTTAAGCGCAAGATACGCGGGATTGTCCACGATGAATCGGCTTCCGGCAAGACGGTCTTTATCGAACCCGAGGCGGTGGTCGAAGCCAACAACCGCATCCGCGAATTGGAAAGCCGGGAACGGCGTGAAATCATCCGAATCCTGACCGAGTTTACGGACAATGTACGTCCGCTTGTCCCGGATATTCTTCATTCTTATACCTTTATGGCAGAAATTGACAGTATCCGCGCCAAAGCGCTGTTTGCCGGAGAAATCCATGCCGTCAAACCTGCGCTCGAAGACAACCCGCTGATTGACTGGACGGGCGCAATTCATCCGCTGTTATACCTGTCGCACCTGAAACAAAACAAACCGGTTGAGCCGTTGGATATTACGCTGAACGAAGAGGGACGCATCCTTCTTATTTCCGGCCCGAATGCCGGCGGAAAGTCGGTATGCCTAAAAACCGTTGGTTTACTGCAATATATGCTTCAATGCGGATTGTTGATTCCCATGCACGAACGTTCGCACACGGGATTGTTTGAACACATCTTCATTGACATTGGCGACGAGCAAAGTATTGAAGATGATTTGAGTACATACAGTTCGCATTTGACGAACATGAAATTTTTCGATAAGAACAGTCAGGCGCATACGCTGCTGTTGATTGACGAGTTTGGTAGCGGCACAGAGCCGTTGATAGGCGGCGCCATTGCCGAAGCGTTGTTAGAGCGGTTCAACCGGAATCATAGCTACGGCGTTATCACTACGCACTACCGGAACCTGAAGCAATATGCCGAAGATAATGCAGGCGTCATCAATGGCGCCATGCTTTACGACCGGCATCTGATGCAACCGCTTTTCAGGCTGTCCATCGGCAATCCGGGCAGTTCGTTCGCCATCGAAATCGCACGCAAAATCGGGCTGCCGGAAGACCTTATTGCCGACGCTTCCAGGAAAGTGGGTTCCGACTACATCGACATGGATAAGTATCTGCAAGACATCGTCCGCGATAAACGTTACTGGGAAAACAAACGCCAAAATATCCGCCAACAGGAAAAACGGCTGGAAGAACTGACCGCGCGTTACGAACAATCCCTCGAAGCCGTAAACAAACAGCGCAAAGAAATATTGAGCGCCGCCAAAACGCAAGCCGAACAGATCATTACAGATGCTAACGCCAGGATAGAGAATACCATCCGTGAAATCAAAGAAGCGCAAGCCGAAAAAGAGCGTACAAAATCCGTCCGTCAGACATTGGACAACTTCAAGACGTCCCTTCCTGCCGCCGGCGAAAACGACGCGGTTCTTCAGAAGATGAACAGCCTGCGGAAGCGTCAGGAACGGAAAAAGCAGGTCAAAAAACAGGAATCCAAACCTGTTTCCGAGCATAAACCGCTGAGCGTCGGCGATTATGTGCGCCTCAAAGGGCAGCAAGCCATCGG
>JAISJX010000289.1 GCA_031261145.1 Tannerella sp. | reverse complement strand
TAATACCTGCAAAACTGGGCATTATCGCCATTAATCAGATACCCTATCGCCTGATGAACAGGGAGGAGGTGTTCGCTTATCTTTTCGCCCAACGCCTGATGAACCTCACGCAACATCTGCATGACATCCCGGCCGACGAACCAATAAGAGGGCGCCGCTTCGGTTATTTGCGCATCCGGCTCTATCTTTCCAATGTTATACAACACATTGAGTATCTGAATAGTCGTATTGAGCGCGTCTTCTTCATTCAATCCAATGAGATATAACGTGCTGAGTATTTGCTCAACAAAATGGGTTGCTTCGCCCTGTTCGTCCTTGATGATATGGAAAAGCGTTCTCAGCGAAAGGGACAGGAGATCGTCCGGGAGAAAATAGCTGGAAACCAGCAAAGCGCTCAACGCCTCAACGTCGCGATCGGTTTTGAGACAGCAATGGATATAATCCTTATATACAGGTAATTGCGGGGAAACATACGTCTTTTTCATAAGGTCTTTGAACAGATCATACGCTTCCTCGAAACGGTCTGATTTCAAATAACAGTCGGCCAGGATGGGCTGAATCTGTTCGTAAATATCATCGCCTTCCGGGAGCAAATCCACGTATATTTCGATTGCCTTTTCATAGTTTTCATTCATAAAAAGGCAATAGGCTTTCTGTATTTTAACTTCCAAATCCGAATTATCGCACGCCAAAGCAAAATCGTATGATTTGATGGCTTTTTCGTAGTCTTCCGCCATCGCATAGAGGCGTCCTTGCATATACCAATAATCAACAGAATAGGGGTCTTTGTCTATCAATTCCTTACATATCTCAAGCGCTTGCTGCACCTCTCCCCGTTCTTCGTAAATATAACAAAGTTCCTCTTTAAGGATAAGGTTGTCGGGATAAAACGCCAAACCGCGTTTGATTAAATCATACGCTTCTTTATATTTCTCCAATTCGTTCAGGATAGGAGCAAGATACTCAAAGGTTTCTTCGAGATAATCAAAACTATCCATATCCCTGACTACCTCACATTCATCCACTTCCTGCTCCAGTTTTTTGATAAAGGCAAGCACTTCGTCAAATCGATCCATAGCGCAATAACAAGCCATCCTCATCAATTCCACTTCAGGGCCTATCCCGTTATCAATGAGGTCAATCAGCTTGAGCGCTTTTTTATACTCCTTATCATAAATATGTAACCGGCATGTCCGTATTTTGATGTCCCGGTCGTCCGGATGCAACTTCCGCCCAAGTTCCAATGCTTTCTTGTAGTGAAGAAGGTCATCTTCTTCTTCAAAATGGTCTAACAAATCAACAATCTCATCCGCATCGAAATACGTGATGATTCCGCTGTCCTCCATCTTTAAATAACGATTCAATAATTCTTTCATTCCAAGTATAAAACAATTATAAAAACATACACATTACGCATTCACTTTCTTACTCCATGTATCTTTCAACGAAACCGTACGATTGAAAATCAACCGTCCGTCCGTACTGTCCGGGTCCAGATTGAAATAGCCAATCCGTTGAAACTGAAAATGATCATACGGCTTCGCATCAGCTAAATCAGCCTCTACATAACAATTTGTCAGCGCTTTGAGCGAGTCGGGATTCAGGAGTTCCTGCAATTCCCTGTCTTTTTCCTCGGCGGGATTCTCGGCGATAAACAAACGGTCATACAGACGTACCTCGGCAGGCAGGGCGTGCGCAACCGACACCCAGTGAATCGTTCCTTTCACCTTCCGGTTGCTTTCCGGCATACCGCTCTTCGTCTGCGGGTCGTACTCGGCATATACTTCTTCAACTTCTCCGGCGGCATTTTTCTTGCATCCCGTACATTTAATAATATAACCGCACCGCAGGCGGACTTCCTGTCCCGGCGTCAAACGGTAATAATTCTTCGGGGCTTCTTCCATAAAGTCCTCTTTTTCAATATATAATTCGCGCGAGAAAGCGATTTCATGGGTTCCCGCGCCGGGATCTCCGGGATTATTGACCGATTCCATTATCTCCGTTTTTCCTTCGGGATAGTTGGTCAGAATCAGTTTGACCGGATTGATGACCGCTGCAACACGCCGGGATGTAGCGTTCAAGTCCTCACGCACAGCATGTTCCAATAGCGCCATATCTATGATTCCGTCATATTTCGTATATCCTATCCGATTGACAAACAAACGGATGGACGACGGGGTATAACCACGTCGACGAAATCCGCAGATGGTCGGCATACGCGGGTCATCCCAGCCGCTTACTAAATTCTCCTTTACCAACTGCAACAGTTTCCGCTTGCTCATCACCGTATAGGTCAGGTTCAGGCGGTTAAACTCTGTCTGCCGCGGGAAATAACGGTCATTTTCTTTCAGTAAATCAATAAAATAATCGTATAACGGACGATGCACCTCAAACTCCAGCGTGCAAAGCGAATGTGTAACACCTTCAAAATAATCACTTTGCCCATGCGCGAAATCGTACATCGGATACACTTTCCATTGTGTGCCCGTGCGGTGATGCGGCGCTTTGATGATGCGATAGATAATCGGGTCGCGGAAGTGCATATTCGACGAAGTCATGTCGATTTTCTCCCGCAACGTCATGCTACCTTCCTCAAATTCACCCGTGTTCATGCGCTGAAAGAGGTCAAGGCTCTCTTCTACGGGACGATTCCGGTAGGGGCTTTCCGTGCCCGCCTGTGTCGGCGTACCTTTCTGTTGGGCAATGACTTCCGAACTTTGTTCGTCGATATACGCATGACCTTTCTTAATCAAGCTGATAGCAAAATCATACAATTGCTGGAAATAATCCGACGCATAATAGACATTTTCCCACCGGAATCCTAACCATTGGATATCTTCCTGAATCGAATCCACATACTCGACATCTTCCCGCGACGGATTGGTATCATCAAACCGTAAGTTACATATTCCATGATACTTATCCGCAATCCCAAAGTCCAAACAGATTGCTTTGGCATGACCGATATGCAAATATCCGTTCGGTTCGGGCGGAAAACGGGTCTGGATTCGTCCTCCGTTACGTCCTTCGGCCAAATCTTTCTCGACCATCTGTTCTATGAAATTCAAACTTTTCTTGTTCTCTTCACAGGGTATAATTTCTTCCATAGTGCAAAACCTTTTATTTTTTGACGTGGCAAAGGTACATAATAATTCTCAAGGTACATAAATAATTTTCAAATTACATACACATTTCAGAAAACCATTGACAATATTTTATTCAAACGGGAGCCGCCCCCGTGTTTCTTGGAATGGAAATCTCACTTTTTTTAATCCAATTCCAAAAAAAAATCGTAAAAAAGGACACTATCAGAAAAAAAAATCGTAACTTCGCAGGATAAAAATAGAAGATATAATTACAAGATGAAAAAAATAGTCTGTTTAGCAGTATTGCTTTTAGCGCTGGTTTCTTGCAGCGAGAAACCTGTTGATTTGAATGTGATGACATTTAACATCCGTATGGATAATAAGGGCGACAGCCTGAACAGTTGGCCATACCGGAAAGATGTTGCGGCCGAAGTTGTAAAAGCGCACGACGTTGATTTGCTTGGCGCTCAGGAAGTTTTGTTCCATCAACTGACTGACTTGAAAGCGCGTTTACCCGAATATCAATCCATCGGCGTAGGACGCGAAGACGGTAAGGAAAAAGGGGAATACAGCGCCATCTTCTATAAGAAAGACCGTTTTACGGAAGTGAAATCAGGTACTTTCTGGTTAAGCGAAACGCCCGAAGTGGCCGGTTCCAAAGGCTGGGACGGCGCTTGCGAACGTGTCGCAACGTGGGCCATCCTGCAAGAGAAAGATAGCAAAAAACAGATTTTCTATATCAACACACACTTAGACCATGTTGGGAAAGTGGCTCGTCAGGAAGGCGTTACGCTTTTATTGAACCGGGCGAAAGATTTAGGAAAAGGGCTGCCGATCATCATTACCGGCGATTTTAATGCCACCCCGGAATCGGATGTGATCAAGCATGTGACCGAGAGCGGGGAGTTCCTCGACAGCCGGGTTATTGCACAGAACGTATCCGGCAATACCGGCACATTCCACGGTTTTGGACGTATCCCGGTGGAAAGAAGACAGCGGATAGACTTTATTTTTGTCACCAAACAAATGAGCGTCACTTCATTGGAAGTGCTTCCCGACCAATTGAACGACATCAATGTTTCAGACCATGCGCCTGTTGCAGCTCACATAATACTTAACTAAGGTGAAGACAATCATTCAACTCCTGTTTCTGCTCGGATGTGTGGGCATCTGTTTGAATGATGTCTCCGCGCAGGAAATACAAATCCATTCCCATAACGACTACAGCCGCCGGTTGCCGTTCTATCAGGCATATTCACAGGAAATTGCATCCATCGAAGCCGATGTTTATACGACGTTTAACGACGACGACCTTATTGTCGCCCATGATTACAGGGACTTAGCCTCCGCTCCCACTCTGGAAGAAATGTATATCAACCCTTTAGTCAATTTATTCAAACTCAATAATGGCCGGGCGTGGCGGAAATCAGACAAAATACTGACGTTGCTGATCGACCTGAAATCGCCTTACAATCCGACCTTAGACATGCTTATTGCAAAGTTGAAAGAATATCCGGACGTATTTGAACCGGAAGTCAATCCTTACGCCGTTCGCATCGTCATATCGGGAAACAGACCCAAACCGGAAGATTTTGATAAATACCCTTCTTGCATTATGTTTGACGGTCTCCTAAGAGAATATACGCCCCATCAGTTGGAACGAGTCAGTATGATTAGTTTAAACTTTCATGATTATGTCCAATGGGATGGTCATAAAGAAATTATGCCGGAAGATTACCAAAAATTAGTTCTAATGACAGAGACCGCGCACACACTCGGTAAACCGATTCGCTTTTGGGGAGCGCCCGACACGCCTCTCGCCTGGGAGACATTCTACGGCATCGGAATAGATTTCATCAATACAGACCATCCGGAAGCCTGCGCAGAATTCCTCCGAAACAAAAACAAGTAAGAAGCAAAAAGCTAATAGCTAACGACTAAAATCTAAAATCTAATAACTAATATCTAATGACTAAACCAATCCTGCCTTCAAAAATACCATAATTGTGGTATTTCCCATCCCAAAATAAGCCCTTACCTTTGCACCGTTGAATCCAAAAAATAAAAAAGTAGGAAAACGATGTATATAATTTATTCAAAACTAATGAGAAAAGAATTGACGATCATTGCGATGTCCGTTAAAGACCGAATGTATAGCTTCGATGCTCGACCCGTTTACATTTACGAATAAGTTAAGTTACTCAAAATAAAGAAAATAATAAACAATTTAAAAAATAGAAGAAAATGAAAAAGTTAGGTACTAAAACAGCGATAATCGCTTTAATTACACTTTATTCCGGTTCTCTTTTTGCTCAGGATGCAGAGACTATACATATTAAGGGCGACCATTTTGTACAACCCATCGTAGAAAAGTGGATCACGGAATATAAAAAAGAAAATGCAGCGTCTTCGGTAAATATAAAAGTAAACCAGGAGGCGGAAAATGTTCAACTATCCATCGTTGCCAGTCAACCGTCGGAAGAAAACAGCCAAGCGATTGGCGAAAGAATCATTTATGTTGGCAAATATGCGTTGATTCCAATCAGTAACACCGATAATCCTTTATTGGAAAAAGCGTCTAAAGGTCTGAAGAAGAAAGAATTGGCCAACCTGATCTTTGAAAAAGATATTTTGGATGACGAATACGATGCAGATAAGAAAGAGAAATACACTGCAACATTCTATTCCAGAGGAGGTCAGGCATCTACGACACTGACGCTGGCCGATTATTTTGACCAGTCTCCCGAACGAATCAAAGGTAAGAAAATCATCGGTGATGAAATCTATCTGTTAAATGCTATCAAAAAAGACGTATCCGGAATCACGTTTAACACACTTAATTATGTTTATGACCTGAAATCAAGGCAATTGAAAGCCGACATAACGATTTTGCCTCTTAACATAAAAGACAAACATAAAGAAGTGTTGGGAGCAAACGATATTGATAAGACAATTGCTTTATTGGAAGAATCTAAAATTGAGACCATTCCGGTTGGTAATTTTGGAATACGCATCCCGGCGGAATATGTCGGCAACGAAAATGTGTTGAGTTTCGTGAACTGGATATTGGCTCAAGGGCAGAAATTCAACCACGAATATGGATTCCTGAATCTGGATAACAATTCATTAGCCGACCAAAAAGAACAGTTGAACAGCAAAGAAGTATTCTATTCAAAGAAATAAGAAAGGCGACCAGCTAACCGTCGAAAGGAAAAAAATCCCAGGCAGTCATCCGGATTGCTTGGGATTTTTGTGTATAGAAACCAATACAGGGTGCACGGTGAAAAGGTACACG
>JAISJX010000286.1 GCA_031261145.1 Tannerella sp. | reverse complement strand
CCGGCACAATGGCCTCTTTTTCGCGGGCATATACATTTTCCACTATCTCTTTGGCGCGGGCTTCCACAACGACATGGATGTCTTGCTGGTCAAGTTCCAGCTTGGCGCCGTTAGCCGCTGTTCCCAAAACGGGGCCTTCTTTACTGGTGACCATCAGTGCGCTGCCGTACGTGATTTTCACCCGTTCAGCTTCCGGTTCGGATAGTTTGAGCGTGGTCAAATCTTTTGTAATAAGGTCGCTTCCCAAAGGGATAACGGACAGATGTACCAGCGAACCGCCTTTGTAAACGACCACGGAGGTGACGCCTGCGCCGAAATTGATTAATGCGCATCCCAACTCTTTCTCTTCCCGGCTGAGCATAGCGTTGGCCAACGACAGGGGAGACACAATGATTCCCGCCAGACCGATATTGGCATGTTCCATGCTGGAGGCGATAAATTTTCGTATGGAAGGTCGTCCGACGATCAGCTTATAACGCGCCTCAATGCGGTTGCAAGCGATACCTAACGGATGAAGCGTCGGCCTGTTGTCCAAGTAATAGACCGGAGGGGCAATCTCCAGGATGTCCGACAGTTCCGGGTGATAGGCGCGGCATTGTTCGTCCAGTTCACGGATGTCGTCTTCCGATACGACCGCATCCGCCGGAATATTTTTCACAATGGAATGATCGATGGAGCGAAGCGACTGCCCTCCGACACCGATATATACCTTTTCGATTTGAAAACCGGATACAGGGCTTAGTTTATTCTGCAGTTTCAGAACCAGCCGTTTTATTTGTTTGGCTGTTTCCGTTACATTGTAAACACATCCCCGCCGGATACAGGCGCTTGCATCTTCCGTGTCTTCCGCCAATATGGAAATCGTTCCCTTATCCGTCTTCTCTCCGACCACGCCGGTGAAGTGGGACGTTCCAAAATCTATTCCTACTATATAATCTGCGTGTACCATAGCGTTATTTTTTTGTACAAACAATCTGTTTTTTATATTTCAAATTTATTATCTCATACTTCTCCCATCCCAACTTTGGAATGGCTTGCTCATAAAAAAGCTGCAAGTTATCCATTTTTTCTTTGAAATCCTCAAAATTTCCCAAAATAATTCGATGACTGCCCACGCGGGGTATCAATTCGACTTCTTTATCGGGGTGAACATATATTTGTTCAATCTGATGATTCCAAAAGTCATGCTTCTGCAAAAATAGTGCAAATTTATATAAATCTGTCGTCGCTAACGATTTTTCTATATTTCCGCTGGCAACCGGCAAATACGTTGCGTAGCGGTAATCCGCCGGCATCGTGTTCCCCAAATCGTCCACGTAGTAACTACCTTGCGCGCTAAAAACACGCAAGATAGGCATTTTTTGCGTAATTTCAATTTTTATTTTTCCGGAAGGTGTTTTAAATACATTTGCCGTTGCAACTAATTCATTTTCAACTATCTTTTCCCGGATAGTATTTGTGTTAATTTTACTGAAAGGCTGGCTTACGGGATTAAGGTTGGCGTTTTTCAGTAAAGAGAGGATGTCTTTTTCGTTTAAAAACTGCCGGTCTGTACTGTCTTTTATCACAATGAAGAGGTCTCGGCAGAACGCATCTTCCTCTTTATCCGGCATCAGGAATAAGGTGAATATCATGTATCCGGCAATCAAAACTAAGATCAAAACAGATAGTATTCGTTTCATTTCTTTTCCAGTATTTCTTTGATGGGTTCAACGAGGCGGTCGATGTCTCCGGCGCCCAGTGTTAATACGATGTCGTAAGTTCCGGCAGCGATAAGTTCCGGCAATTGCTCTTTGGTACAGAGCGTTTTGTGCGGAATGGTCACGCTGTCGAAAATCAGTTGGGAGGTGACGCCCGGAATCGGGACTTCACGCGCCGGATAAATGTCCAACAGAATCAGTTCGTCCAACAGGGACAGGCTTGCGGCAAAACCTGCGGCAAAGTCGCGCGTCCGGGTGTAAAGATGCGGTTGGAAGATACCGGTTACTTTTCGTCCGGCATACAGTTCTTTCACGGAAAGGATGCTGTTTCGCAGTTCTTCGGGATGATGGGCGTAATCGTCAATCAACACGATATTTTCTTTTTTCAGGAGGAAGTCGAATCGACGTTCGACGCCGGCAAACGTTTTCATAGCTTGCCGTATTTCGCCGGGAGTAGCGCCGTTTAACCAGGCTAAAGCGATGGCAGCCATACCGTTTTCGATATTGACTTTTACCGGTACGCCTAACTGTATATCGGTAATTTCGATGGCGGGACCCATGAAGTCGAATCGGATTTCGCCATTCCCGATACGGATATTCTTCGCATGGAAATCCGCCCTCTCATCGGAGGCGGAATAGGTGTAAAATTTCACGCCGGGTTGCAGCCGCGGGGTGACGTTTATCCCGTATTTCATAATCAGGACGCCGCCGGGACGAATCAGCGAAGTAAATATTTCAAAACTTTCCCGGTAGGCTTCGGGAGTGCCGTAGATGTCTAAATGGTCGGGGTCGGCGGAGGTTATCACGGCCATATAAGGCGAAAGCCGG
>JAISJX010000204.1 GCA_031261145.1 Tannerella sp. | reverse complement strand
AAGCTCTCGAAAATGCAACGGATATATTCCGCATCCGAGGCCGGAACCGGCTGATTCGTATCTTCACAAACCGCTGCTATCGCTTTGGTCATACTGGCCGGATTCGCCAGACGGGGATCGTCCGGATTGATAATCGAACGGCTCTTCCCGGCCTGCACGGCAAGCTCTACAATTTGGGAATACGTGTAGCTGCGGCCTGCTTTCTCCCACTCTTTCTTGCACTGTTCCAGCAGCCACATCCCGCAGATATTTTTCAGGAAACGGGTCGTTCCTTCGATACCGCCTTCGTTGGTGAAATTGCTTTCAAAAGAAGCGTTTGTCAAGATGGGCGCTTCCGTTTCGACACCCATCAGGCTCCACGTGCCGCTGCTCAGGTAGGCAAAATTGGGGCTGTCTGTCGGCACGGAGAGGATGGCCGATGCCGTATCATGCCCGGCAACCGTCACGACGGGCACTTTCCCTGCGCCGGTTTCTTCGGCCAGCGCATCGGTCAGCGTTCCGATCACCACGCCGGGATCCACTAACGGATGCACCAGCGACGGCGACAAGCCGGCGGTTTCCAGCAAAGACTGTTCAATCAGGCGGGTAGCCGGGTTTAACATCTGCGAAGTAGAGGCAATCGTATATTCACAGACCTGCTTTCCGGTCAGCATATACGACAATAAATCCGGCATAAACAGGATTTTATCCGCTTCATGCAAGGGCGTGAAACCGGTTTCTTTCGCTCTGAAAAGTTGGTACAAACTATTGAAATTCATTATCTGGATACCGGTCAGCCGATAGACTTCCTCGCGCGGCGTCAAGCGGAAAAAATCTTCCGGGGCGCCATCCGTATAAGGATCGCGATAGGCGCGCGGCGCACCCAGTATCGTACCGTCTTTTCCGATATATCCGAAATCGACGCCCCACGTATCTATACCGATGGAGGTCAGTTCAATACCTTGCCTGGCGCAAACTTTCAAACCCTCTTTCAAGGATTCATACAGACCGAAAACATTCCAGTAATACTTTCCATGCAATTCCATCGTTGCATTGGGGAATCGCGTCAATTCTTTCATTTCAAAATTGACACCGTCAAATGTTCCGAGAATCGACCGGCCGCTCGTTGCGCCCAAGTCGAACGCTAAAAAATGATGCTGTTTCATAGTATGATAGCAATAAATTAATTTTTGAGTGCAAAAGTAACAGTTTTTTTTCGTACCTTTGCTTACGAAAATGATAATATACTTTTTAGTATTGACACAAAAATGGAAAATGAAGAACTGCGTTACTTGACTATCAACGCAACCGACGAGGATTGGGGAATTGTTGTGACTACAATCGGTTATCAATTTATTTCGCCACAGGGACATTATCCTCTTTCCCGTCATCCGGAAACGTATAATTTTTCGCCTCAGAACCGGCGGACATTGAACGAGTATCAACTGATTTACATCACGAAAGGAAGTGGATATTTTTCTTCCCAATCCGTTAAGAAGCAAAAAATTAACGAAGGGACGATTCTATTCCTTTTCCCCGGCGAATGGCACAGTTATTATCCGGATTCCGACACCGGATGGAACGAATACTGGGTCGGATTTCGCGGCCCGCATATCGACAAACGGATTGAAAATCATTTCTTCAACAAAGAATCGCCGTTATTTCAGGTCGGTTACAGTTCGACGATTATCCGGCTCTATGAAGACATCCTCGACATAGCCAAAAAGGAAAGAACCGGCTATCAGCAGATGATTTCGAGTATGGTGCTTCATATCATGGGGTTAATCTATTACCTACAGAAAAACAGCCTGTTCAAAGATTCATATATTGAAAGCAAAATTTTCGAGGCGCGCCAACTGATCAAGGACAATATCGAGGGCGCGTTGTCGCAGGAAACGATTGCGGCCAAACTGGGACTTGGCTATTCATGGTTCCGGCGTATGTTCAAAGATTATACCGGCGTTTCACCCGCACAATACCAATTGCATCATAAACTTTTACGCGCCAAAGAACTGCTGACCGATACGTCCATGAATATCTCCGAAGTCGCTTATGCGCTTCATTTTGAGAATGCCGGTCAGTTTTCCACCTTCTTCCGAAAAAAAGAAGGTCTGACGCCTTCACAATTCCGAAAACAGATACAAAGGATATGACGGGATAGGATATTTGGCAAAAAAACCGTATATTTGCAGGCGATTGATTGAATGGGAAAGGAAATCGTATGAAATTAACTTATATTTATCATAGTGGATTTGTTATTGAGGGGATGGATTTCACCTTGATAATGGACTACTTTAAGGATTCGAACGACGCATATATACATCGCCTGTTGCCGTCGTTCGCGGGACGGGTCTATGTGCTTTCGTCGCATTGGCATCCGGATCATTTCAATGCGGAAATCCTGCAATGGAAACAGCAACGCCCCGATATACAGTATGTATTCTCGAAAGATATTCTCAAGAAGAAGTTGGCGAAAGCGTCCGACGCCGTCTTTTTAGTCAAAGGCGAAACGTGGCAGGACGACAGGGTGCGCATTCAGGCGTTCGGATCGACGGATGTGGGCGTTTCTTTTCTGATTGAGGCGGAAGGAAAACGGATATTCCATGCGGGCGACCTGAACAACTGGCACTGGAACGAAGAATCAACGCCCGAAGAAGTCCGGGAATGTGAAGAGGCGTTTCTGAAGGAAGTGGCTTTTCTGAAGCAAACAACCGATCGGTTGGATTTGGCTATGTTTCCGGTGGATTCGCGTCTTGGCAAAGATTATATGCGCGGGCCGGAACAGTTTGTCGATCGCATCAAGGCCGGGATTTTTTCGCCCATGCACTTTGGCGGCGCGTACGGGAAAGCGCAGGCGTTCCGTCCGTATGCCGAACAGGCGGGATGCCGCTTTACCGGCTGGGAGAAAACGGGCGAAAGTATTGAATTTTAACGACTAAATTATATAGCAATGGAAATCAAAAGTCAATTTGATCATTTCAATTTCAATGTGCTCAATCTCGAACGGAGCCTTGCGTTCTACGACCAGGCGCTCGGACTGAAAGAAGCACGCCGTGTGGTTGCAGGGGACGGTTCGTTTATCCTTGTGTACCTGACCGATAATCAGACCGGTTTCAAACTGGAACTGACCTGGTTACGTGACCGTAAAGAACCGTACGGTTTGGGCGAATGTGAATTTCATCTCTGTACGCGCGTGACAGGCGATTATGACGCCATACGCAGTTATCACAAAGAGATGGGATGTGTTTGTTTTGAAAACACGGATATGGGCCTCTACTTTATCGAAGACCCCGACGGGTATTGGATAGAAATTCTGCCGACGAAAAAATAAGTGAGTTTCTGGCGTATTTTCAGAATTATTCAATACCTTTGTACTCTAAAAGATTAATAATTTATGCAGACACAGGTCATTTCGGTTGAAAAAATAAAGGCGGGGGATACAGGCGAGTTTGAACGTCTTTTTCGTTCTTATTATAAGCAGCTTTGCGCCTATTCATCCATGATTATCAAAAATGACCAGGAAGCGGAAGACATTGTCAGCAGCATGTTTGCAAAACTCTGGGAAAAACACGGGGAATTGGATATTAAAACATCCGTCGAATCATATATGTACTCCGCAGTACATCGCCAATCCCTGAATTACCTGAAACATATCCAAGTGGAGGAACAATATTGGGAAGAGGCTCAATATCAAATGAAAAACGATGACTTGTTATCCGGTGAAGATTCCAATAATCCGCTTTCGGACATTATCGCCAAAGAAACCAACGAAAATATCGAACGAGCGATGAACAAGTTGCCGCCCCAGTGTCGCCAGGTATTCGTACTCAACAAATTAGAGGGGTTGTCGTATAACGAAATCGCCGAAGAATTAAATATTTCCATCAACACGGTGCGTACGCAATTGACACGAGGCATCCATAAAATGAAAAAAAGTCTGTCGAAGTACCTCTTGCTCCTCTTATGTTTCCTTTTGTTTTAAAAATGCCATTCTATCAAGCATCACTGTTTGGGGCTGACCAAAAAGTCTGGTTTCGTCATTGCGAGCCGTAGGCGAAGCAATCCAGAGTATTGATTATTAATGGATTGCTTCGGGATTTACCCTCGCAATGACGTGCAAAATACCCTTTTTGGTCAGCCCCACTATGGGTACACCTAAATTAACGAATAAGGCCAAAATCGCCGTCCCGTTCAATAAAAAAAGAAAAAAAACCGTAATATTGTAGCATCATTTCAACTTTAAATTGTCTATCGTGAGAAAAGTGAGAAAAGGGAGAAAAAGTATCTATTAAAAAATTTAGTTGTGGAACAGATACCGGAATATATCGAATCTATCAATGCCGTCCTTTTTGGGGGAGCGGCAACCGATACCGAAGTGAAACCGCTGCGGGAGTGGAAAGGCATGCGCCTGCTGATCGAGAAGAAAACGACGGGAAACTGTGACGCGAAATAAATGTATTACTAAACAAGATTATAAACCGTTTAAAACCGAGTAAAATGCCTATGAGAGAATAAAAGAAAATGAAAGAAAAGAAAGAAAAAAGCCTGTAGAATACGGCAATATCCCACAGGCCTACAAATCCTACGTGAATGTTAAAAACTCCCGTATAAAGAGATACGGAACAATTATAGAATTTTAATCGTCAAATATATGAAGAATTTTGATAAGAATGAGTTAATATATCTAAAAAAAACAATTAAATTGTGTCGGATAATGAAATTTACATTAGTATTGGCTTTTATTAGCCTAACAAGTTTATCGGCAAGCGTCTTTTCGCAAGAGAAGGCGCTGACGCTCAGGACGCAAAACGTTAGTCTGCAGGAACTGTTCAAAGAAATAGAAAAACAGAGCGATTATCGCTTTTTCTATAACAACGAATTAGTGACCGCGGCAAATATCGTTAGCCTGGACGCGGAGGATCTATCGATTGATGAAATTTTGACCAAATCATTGGCCAATACCAGTTTGAAGTACAAGAAAATGGCGAACAATCTGATAGTCATTTCATCTACCGAGTTATTACAGAGCATCATAGTGACCGGTTCCGTTGTCGATGCGACAGGCGAGCCGCTTATCGGTGTGAATGTATCTGTGAAAGGAACGACTGTCGGTTCTATTACTGATGTGGACGGAAATTTCAGCTTGAATGTGCCGGATAACAATGCGGTACTGATTTTCTCATATATCGGATATACTTCTCAGGAAGTAAAAGTCGGTTCACAGAGGAGTCTGAAAATCGTTCTACAGGAAGATAATCTACAATTAGAGGAAGTGGTCGTCGTAGCTTACGGTACGGCGAAAAAGAAAGACTTGACCGGTTCCGTCAGTACGGTGGATTCAAAATTGATTGCTGCACAATCGACTTCAACGCTTACCAAGTCTTTGGAAGGCGCTGTTCCGGGTGTTCAGGTGTCATCCGTGGATGGTCAGCCCGGTATGGATATGGCAATTCGTATTCGTGGACTTAGTTCAGCCAATCCGGATTATTCAAACCCGTTGATTGTGGTGGATGGAGTAGCATACAACAATACACAAAAAAGTGTGTTGTCTACTATCAATC
>JAISJX010000181.1 GCA_031261145.1 Tannerella sp. | reverse complement strand
TTGCCGCTTTTATCCCACGTGCATACCCGCCACCAGTAACTTTGTCCGGACTTCAGCGCTGTGCCGGAATAGACAAGGTTGATAGACTGCGAAGATTTCACTTTGCCGCTATCCCAGACATCACCCTCCAAGCCTTGTGCGGCGGCTTTATTCGATGATACGATGATCCTGTAAGCCGTTTGCCCGCCGTCAGGAACTATCCATCCGAAAGACGGGTTCCGGTCTGTGATGACACTCAATTCGGGATGCGAGAGCAGATTGCACAATAAGCCTGTCGGACTGTTGCCGGCATTTTGCGCCTTTGCATTTGACGGTAAAATCAATTGCATTGCACACACGGTAAGTATAGTAACTACCTGTCTAATTTTTAAAATACGCATATTATTTAATTGTAATTATGTTTACCGGCCCTGCTAATCCCGACGGACGCAAGGGGATATCCAAGGTGAATTTCAATACATTGGTTTTTGTCAGGCGTTTGTCTTCCGGCAAACGGGCATCGGCGATGAGGCGGTTTGGCCACAGGTTCACGACCTTTAGCAGCAAACGGTTCTCGCCTGCCTGTACCAGTGCGGTTATGTCGTGCGAGAATGGCGGCTGCCACCATACTCCGGCTGATTTGCCGTTGATATATACTTCCGCTATGTTATACATTTCTCCCAGATCGAGGTAAATCCGCTGTTTATCCGATGGAGCGGCGGCTATTTGGAAGGCGTTTTCGTAGGTGGCGGTTCCTGAATAATACCGTATTCCGGGATCGGTGTGCGTATTCCAGAGAACAGGCTTGTCCATACGGATTTGTTCAGGTCCCCCGTACTTCGGGTCGAAAGAGACAAGCCAAGGGGTTGATACGGGCTGGATAACGGGCGGTTCAACGTGTATATTCTGCGTTTCACCGGCGGTGGTTTTCAAGGTGTATTCGCCCGGATGAATGAATAACAGTCCGTTTTCTTTCCGGGGAACAAAAGGAATGGTAGCGAACGTATCCTGTGGAACGTCGGGGAACAGGTTTGTCCCGTTCAGCGACAAACTTACGTAATGTCCGGCTGCCGGTTTGCGGAAGACCACGAAGACGGAGCCGAACGGTTCTAAGAATAAAGGAATGGATGTCCGGCCTTCTAAGGAAGCGTAAACGGGCTGGTCAACGTGGCTGCCGGTTTCGGGGTTCCAGATTTCGGGCGTTTTGCCGTCCGCGCGGAAGGTGGCGCGGATATACTCCGGCCGCTCGTTGCGGTTGACGACATAATAGATGTCCGTATCCTCCGTTTGGCGGTGGATATAGTCAATCAAAGCATCCGGCTTCCGGCTTTCGTATCCGAAGTCGGGTTGTACGCCTTTGGATAAAAGGACGTCGCGGACAGACTGACCGCTATAGACAAAACCTTTCCCGTAGGGATGCTTGCCGTCGCCGCTTCCCCAAAGCGCATCGGCCTGTTTCTTTATTTTTGCTATCGCTTTGCCGTCGCCGCGCAATCCTACGGATGTAACGGGTTTCGGGCCGACGATGATGGCGCCGTTTTTCACTAATTGCTCTAATTTGTCCATCACCTCGGACGTGATACCGATACGTTCGGGTAGTACAAGGGCGTCGTAGTGCATACCGTCGGGGAGATAGATTTTCCCGTCGCGGGCTGTCATTCGGTCTAAAATGACTTCCGAATTGCAGACATCGTAGTCGTAGCCTTCGCCTAAATCATCGTTTACATGTTTGAGTGGCGCCTGATTCGGGACGTTATCTCCATAATAATAGCAGACGTCGCCGACAAACAAACCTTGCGACAGCATCAACGAGATACGGCTGTTCCACGTAAGGAACGCAGGCGCCTGATTCCACCAGGTCACGTTGGGATTGAAATGCGTCCCGGCAAAGTATTCGTTTCCGGGGATACCGGCCTCGCGGGGCGAATGGGTGAACGTATGAATGACTAACCGGTTCAGTCCTTCGCAATAGACGCGGTCTAAGGTCGGTTTCATATAGGCGAAATCTTCCTCCCAATGCGGGCCTATAGAGGTGGGGCCTTCGGCCTGGACGAACCGTTTGCCATACGTATGGGCTACCGAAGCGGGCTGTTTGATGAAAAGGCGTGCTTCCGGCAATACGCGGTGGGTATTGGCGCGAATCCAGAACTCACCCATCGGAATATCGTTCACCCCAACGTTCTTCAGCGCATCAATCGGCGCGGGATGCGGGCCGCCTCCCTCCGGATGAACGCCTATACCGTTGGCATGGGCCAGGTTCTTGAAACGTACATAATGATTTTCCCAAATCACATCGGCTATCGTACGGCGGAAGTCATACAAAAAACGGTTGGAGACATCCCTGCTCTCGATGATACGTCCTGCAATCACAGGTAAATAGGGTAGTATATCGTATCCGTTCGCTTTTCGGAACAGTTTTTCCATTTCCGCCGTCCAGTTGGCTGCGCCTAATTCCCAACTATCGTCGTGGAGGTATTTCAGGCTGTGTACACCGGCTTTTTTCAAGTCGTCAAAGATAATCGCAGCCGTATGTTCAAATTGCAAATCGGTTGAGGCTTCGCTCATATAGTCAATCGCCAGACCGCCGCAACCGGGGCTGTGAGTAGATACCCGGATGCCCGTCCCGGTGTATCCGAACGACATAATCAGGTAAACGCCTTCAGGCGCGTCCCAGTGGAGAATCCCTTCTGCATTCACCTTGTCCGTCAGGTTAATCACATCGCGCAGGAAGGCATGGCAATCGCCTTCGGGCGACGGTTCTTCTTTCATGAAAATGTTCCAGTCATAACCTAATCCGTTGGTCGTCCGGGGTATGCCGATGGAATGAACGGCTTTGAGGGCAAAGTTTTCCAACGGTTTCACGGCAGAGCTTTGTTTCGTCAGTTTCAAAGCCAATACTGCGACAGGGCGGTAAAAGGTTCCGCCGTCATCCGTTTTCAGCAAATGCGCAGGCAGGGGTAGCTTTTCGGTACATACCTGCGGGCCTTTGACGGGCAGTTCGCTCCAGACCATCTTTTTGGCTGCATATTCGGGCGTCACCCAAGGGCCGCCATCGTTCCACCCGCTGGTGATGTTCATGCTGAGTTCCAAATCCAGACTGTCGGCAACCTGACAGGCATACGTAAACAAGTCTCGCCAAGTATCCGACATAAAGCCGGGTCCCGGAGGGGTATTCATAACAGAGTTGTGGTAAGAAATGGGTGCGCCGTTATTATAGGAAGACGAACCCGCATCGAAGACGACGGCGCCTTTGATACCTACTTTTTTCATTTCGGATAAATCGGATAAGATTCCCTCCATTGAAATATTACCCTCCAACCACCACCAGTAAACGCGCGGTTTTACATAATCGGGCGGCGAGAGAAAGTCCGCTTCCAAATCGGCGGATTGGAAATTGTCGGGCTGAAACCCGGTTGGCTGTTGCTTGTCTGTCGTACATCCAAAGAGGATTAGCGATAAAAAGAAAACTGTTTTTTTCATGAGATGTTATGTCTTTAATTTTTTTAGTGCAAATATATGAAAATAATTCGATATCTTGAAATTATAGAATCTTTGAACCCTTGAATCTTTTGATAAGCAGATGAAACAAAAACGGCTGTACGGTGTAAGCAATCAATACGGTCGAACTCATTCCGATCAACGTGGCAAATCCTATCGACTTGATTGCGGGGTGCGCTGCAAACATCAGGGAAGCAATGCCTATTATCAACACGATGGCGGAAAAGAAAATGGCTGTTTTATGGTACGTCAGCAGGTTTGAATTGGTTCCAAACGTGCCGGCCAATAATCCATCCATTACAAAGATGCTGTAGTCCACGCCAATGCCGAAGATAAAGGAGGAAATCACGATGTTAATCAGGTTGAACTGCATCCCGAAAATACCCATTACGCCTAACACGATGTACCAGCTTAATCCCATAGGAATAAAGGCGATGATGGCCTGTGACAACTTGCGGAACGAAACTAACAGGACGATAAAGATAAAGACGGATGAGATGCTGAGAACCATGTTGAAATCATCGTTGATCAACTCTACCATATCGCTTGTGTAATAGAACGGGTCGATGACAATCCAGTGCGGACGGGTGGCGATGGCTGTGTTTACCGATTTTTTATTATCGGGCGGCATTTGTACGGACGTGAATACCATATAAGTGCTGTCCGTATATTCCGTGATATTCGATAACAGTTCGTCGGGAATGATATCGGCTTCAAAGAGTGATACCGCTTCGCTATCGTTTTCGAGCATTTCATAAAACGGGGCGAATGTTTCGGGCTTGAACCTGTACACCTGCCCTGCGGCGGTTAGCTTTTCCCGTATGCCGGCTATGCGTTCGGGCGTCCAGTAGTTGCGCCAATGGCAGATGCGGAGCGCTTGTTCGGCTTCCGGGATCAACAACAGGGACGCGGCGCGCGAATAGTTGCTGATCCGGCCGTTTGCCTGCAGGGTATCCAAAAAATCCGCCATTTGTCCGCTGTAATAGATGGCGGAATCAAGATTGTGGGAGGTTGCGGCATAATAGATGGACAGGTTTCCATGCGTTGTTTTCTCGGCCAAAATCTGATTGGAGCGTATCACGTCAGGGTCGTTATAGCCGATATTTTTCAGGTCGGAATCGAATGTCATCCACCGGGAAGTGTAGAAACAGACGCCGCAAACGATAGTGATAAGCGCAATCAGCCACTTTTGCCGGTCAAACGGAAAGGTATTGATCTTGTTGAGCCACTCAAACGCCTTGTCGGAACGGCGATTGTTATCGGGACGGAAGAAGTGCGGCAGGAAGAAAAGACAGAAAAACGCCGTACCAATCAATGCCAGCGACGCAAACAAACCGAAATCGTGCAACAGCGCCGACTGTGTGAACATCAGCCCCATAAAAGCGCCGACGGTAGTCAGGCAACACAAAGTGATGGGGCGCGTTTGTTCCCTGATGATACGCACCGGGTCATTCATATATTTAGAATGGGTCAACAGATGCAGGCTGTAGCTCAACGCAACGCCCAGCACAATAGCCCCGATACCGATGGCCAGCAACGACATACCTCCTTTTATCACATAAACACCGGCTAAAGCAAAGAATGCACCGTACGCCACCGGCGATAACAGCATCAGGAGGGTCGAACGGTTCCTGAAACAGAAGCCGATGATAAAGCAGATGATTAACAGGGATATACCCATCGTCAGTACCAGGTCTTTCTTTATCTGGCGCGAGTTGAAAACGCTCTGTATGGGCGCTCCGTGGAAGAGGATTTCGATGTCCGGATTTTCCTCGTAGAAGGTAGCGATTTCGGCTTCGAGCATGTTCGCCAAATGAATACTCTCCTTCGAGTCAAATGCTTTGAAATTAGGAGAAAGGAAAGCCAGCGCTACGGTTGTGTCGGGCGTAAAGAAATGACGGAACACCATTTTATAGTTTCCGCCGAAATTGTCGGTCAGGGAACTGTTATCCATAAACAGCGTACGCAATCCGATGGGATCCTGGCGAATCATATCCCTGAAAGCCATCCCCGAAGGCGAAATAATCAAATCGTAATTGGCCGCCATCTGCCGCTCAATCGCCTCTTTCGTCATAAGCGCCTCCATGCGGTCGTACATCGTTGTGTCGATAAAAGCAGGCGCATGGTCGAACAGGAACTCCATTCCCGAACGGAGCAAGTCGTCGTCTATCCGGTACAGGACGTTATTAATATACTGTGTCGCAGAATCTTTCTGAAGCAACGCCTCTACAAAAGCATCGCATTTTTCCGCCAGTTCACCGGCGTCCACCGTATCCGATTTCGGCAGGAACAGCAGAAATATCTTGTCTTTTACTTTGAGATTGGCAAAGACTAATTCCTCGGAACTGCCGCTCTGGGTAGAAGGCAACAGTTTCGAGATGTCCTCTTCGTATTCGACCTTACTGCCCAGATAGATAAACAATACGCTACTGACAATCAACAGTCCGTACAAAAGGACTTTATGTTTCTCAAAAAAGTGATAAAGTGAAATCATCTTTACATCCTGATTATTATGGAGCCTGAAGCATTAAGGATGCGCGTTTCCGGCATTCTCTCTGCGAAAGTCTCCTTTGAACGTTAAAAATTCCTCCTCATTCCATCCGATGACTGCGTTGATTTCAACGCAAGTATCTTCTTTTTCAAGCAACCGGATGCGTATTTGCAGTTCCGGGTAGTCTTGGGGCGTAATGAGGGTCGTAAGTTTGCATTGCCGGATGTATTCAAGGAACAGCCGTTCGCCGGTCAGCGCTTCCGTACATTCCTTAATCATCTGGATATTAAATACGCCGGGCGTTACCGGCATACCGGGAAAATGTCCTTTATATACTTCACAGCCGGGAAGCAATGACACTTCAAACAAGGCGGTCTCATCTTCTGTCCGCTGATTTTTGATTGAGTAATAATAATTTAACAACATCTTTCCCGTATATTTGTTCTTAATCTATGATAACTTTGTTTTTTTCTTTCCATGCGCTGAGAAAATCAGGGCATGACGGTTCAAACACCCCGTCGTGCGTCATAAACAGTTGAATGGTCGTCGCGGTCATCACCAGCGAATGGTCGGTCTCTTTATAAATCGCATAGTCGAAAATCAGTTTCGCACCTTTAGCCGGGCGATACGTGATTTCGACCGACAGCAGATCGTCAATGGTCACCGGCTGCCTGTATTTCAACTGCATATCCACGATGGGCGCCATGTAGCCGCTATCGTAAATGTGCATATATTCCAATCCGTACTTCCGGCCAAACGCTTCACGCGCATCTTCCATGTACTGGACATAGTGCCCGTGCCAGACGAAACGGCTGGAATCGACTTCGCTAAAGCGGACTAAAAGGCGGACTGTCTCACGTAACGGTTCCATATTCTTATTTTTTGATAAATATTTTCATTTGGCACGAAGCGACTGTTTCTTCTCCCGATTTGGTCTCGGCAGACAATAGCGAGACATTCATCACTTCGGAAAGGATGTGGAGGGACGTCCGTAACTGTTCGCCCGCTTCCGGCAAACGAAAGATGCGGAATTTCTTCACTTCGCCGATATAACCTACCGGAGCCGGTTGTTGCCGCCGGTAGGAGGAGTAACCGGCCAAGGCGGATGCCGATTGGGCGATATGCTCAATCAACCCCGGTTCGGCAAGTCGCCCGTTCGAGCAAAACAGATTGTCCGGTTGTACGGTCAATCCGGTCACAGCGTCCGTGTCGTCACCCTCAAAGAAGGCATCCAGCATGACGATGGGCGCACGTTGCGGTATAAGCTCCTGAACCCGGTCTCCTTCAAAAAGCGCTTCTCCGGCCATCAAGCGCTTTGTCTGTCGTGAATAAAATCATAGAGATTGTCGAACGTTTGCACTTGCGCAACCTCTGTCCCTTTGATCTTCACATTAAACGTTGATTCAATCAAAGCGACCATATCAACGAGACTCAGACTGTCCAATTGTAATGTCTCTTTTATATTTGCATCAGGTGTAATAGTCGATATTTCCACTTCAAATTCTTCCGCTAACACTTCGTTCACCTGTGCAATCAAATTCTGTTTTTCCATTCTTTTTTTTCTATTATTTCGTTTTATTTCTATTTTTAATTAATTTATTCAACGTCCTTTATCACTAATGTCGAATTGGTTCCGCCAAAGCCGAACGAGTTCGACAGGAACGTATTGAAATGCTTCTCAATACGGACAGCGGGAATATTCAACCGGACGGAGTCGTCATCCGGGTTTTCAAAATTCAGGTTGGGAGCGATAAACCGGTTCTTCATCATCAACATCGAATAAACCACTTCGCTGGCTCCGGCCATCCACATTTCGTGTCCGGTCATCGACTTGGTGGAAGTGATTTCCGGCCTGTAATCTCCGAATACGCGCGAAATGGCCTTCGCTTCATTCCGGTCGCCCACCGGCGTAGAAGTAGCGTGCGCATTCACGTAGCCGATTTCACGCAGGTTGATACCGGCCTCGTGGATAGCCATTTGTAATGAACGGCTTGGGCCGTCCACATTCGGAACGGAAATATGGTCGCCGTTCGACGAGAATCCGTAACCGCAAACCTCCCCGATGATGGGAGCGCCTCGACGAACAGCCGATTCGTAACTCTCTATGATGACCGTAGCTGCGCCGCCGCCCGGCACTAATCCGTCGCGGTCGCGGTCGAACGGTCGGGAGGCTTTGGCCGGTTCGTTTTCACGTATCGAGAAAGCGCTGATGCCGTCGAAACTTCCGATGGAGAACGGGTTTACCTCTTGTGCTCCGCCGCAGACTATACATTCCTGCAAACCGCTGCGGATAAGCAACGCACCCAGTCCGATAGCATGTGATCCGCTGGCGCAGGCGCCCGATATGGTCAGGTTGATTCCTCTCAATTTAAAAATACAGGCAAGGTTCATCGTCACAGTCGAGTTCATTGACTGGAAAATGGCGCCCGAACCGACTAAGGTCGTGTCTTTCTTTTCGCGCATCGTGTCCACACTTTTCACAACGGCGTCGGCGCTGCTGTCATTGCCATATAAAATGCCCACTTCGTGCTGTTCGATATAATCAATGTCCAATTTCGCATTGGTCAAGGCTTCCTGCGTGGCGACATACGCATATTTGGCCTGTTCCGGCATATAAACCCGCTGGTTACGGGTCAAAACACCTTTTAATTCAGGTATTACAACCGAAGCGGTCAATGCAGAACGAAAGCCCATTTCCTTACGGGCCGGGTCATAAATAATGCCTGATTTACCGTTGTACAATGAATCTCTTACTTCGTCAAGGTTCTTGCCCAAACACGAATAGATACCCATTCCGGTGATTACAATTCTCTTATCCATAATTTATCTTTATTCGTTATTCTTTTCTTTGCCGGACAGTATTTGGTCTAATCGACTGTAAATACTGGCTCTTAATTCTTTTAATATCTGTAATTTTTCAGTTTTCAACTTCATGCGGTAGCGTATGGCTTGCAGTGTCTCAAGGAAATACTTCCGGTAATACCAGGCAAACAAACCCAGCGCAGGCAGCAATGCCAAATAGATAAGCGCAACCCATACATTAATATATATCCACGCCAATACAAATGTCAGCGTGTAAAAAAGCGGAATCGTAACCAAAACGCTTAACGCAAGAAGGAAAGTCCCCGTAAACATTTTGTCCGTCATGCGCCGGAGAACAAGAGCCGGGGCGATAAAATTCAAAGCATTAGGCCATAACGAGAATATCCACAGGGGAAATAAGGCGATAAAGAGCAACATGCGTACCGCAATGATTCCCCACGATAAAGGATGTTCAAAGAACGAATCGTCTGTTTTCAGTTCGCGGATACCGTCTTTCAACGTGATGGCATCTTGATAGATTTCCCGTACAGCCGGTTCGTTTTCCGCTTTCGCCTGTGCCAGATTGGCTACCAGTGCACGGTCGGACAGCAGTTTGTCCGGCAATTGCTTCGGGTTAAACTGATGAGACAGCGCATATTTCTTTCCGTATGTATCCCGTATAAAATCAATAGCCCGATAGTTTTCCAAATCCCGTATATCCAGCATCAGGTCTTCGATTTGCTTGCGAACCAACCTGTTTACTTCGCGTTGCGCCGTACGCGGTTTCGTCCTGTACAGTTCGTAATACGGCCGGATTGAAATCGGAGTACCGAATTTCACCAAAAACTGTTCCTGAATATGAAAATAGTCCGAATAATGGTTACACGCCGGAAGAATCCATATATCCTTCTGGAAATCACCTATTTCAGCCGCTTCAAAAGCAAGTTTGGCATATCCGAGAGAAAACTCTTTCAACCAATGCTTATCCTGATGCCCGGCTTCGGGAAACATCATGATGGTACGCCCGCTCAACAACTCACGTTCGGTCATCCGGAAAGTCATTTCGTTTTTGCCAAGCGCTTCTTCTCCTTCAAAATCAATACGAAAAGCAGGCAATAATCCGATGGCTCGCAGGAACGCATTTATCAGCGGATGCCATGAAAAAATATCGGCGCGCGTGATAAAATTCGGCTTCCGGTCCCGAAGCGTCATTAAGATTCCCAACGGGTCATTCATGCAATTTTGGTGGTTCGAGACAATCAACAACGGCGTACCTTCTGCCGGAATATTCCCGACATTAAGACGATACGTGTTCCGGTAATACATCTTGTTGTGTACAAAACGGATATACGTCCTGAACGCACGATAGATTATTCCCGGTTTTTTTATTCCTGTTGCCTCTTCTTCTCTTGCCATACTTCTTATTTATCTAATCATCTTTCTAATGGTAGCCTTACCGGGAAACCAACTATCCATATCTTATAATGTAGCATCCGCCGGAAAAAACTATGTAAAGTAAAAAACGTGTTCTAATTCATGTCCGATTTTCCTGTTTTTTTAGCCGTTAAATAATCAAAAAACTCTATTTTTACACAATTAGAACGCAAAATGCTGCAAAGTAACGAAAATTGATTCATAAATCCAAACCATTTCTTATCTTTGCAAAGAAAGTGTGAACATTTTATTTATCGGAAATTGGCTGGAAAGGTATTAATCACAGGGGCTAATGGCTTTATAGGTAGCTATTTGACAGAGGAAGCGCTTCGCCGGGGGTATGAAGTGTGGGCAGGCGTGCGTGCGACCGGTTCGCTGGAACGTTTGCCTAAAGAACGGATTCATTGCATTGATTTGAAGTATGATGACCCGGAAAAACTGACTGCACAATTGAAAACTCAGGTTCGTGAACACGGCGTTTGGGATTTTGTGATTCATAATGCAGGTCTGACTAAAACCACGCATCCGGCGGATTTCTT
>JAISJX010000136.1 GCA_031261145.1 Tannerella sp. | reverse complement strand
GTCTGTTGTAATGGTAGGAATGCCGAAAGCGATGCTTTCCATCGGCGTATATCCCCACGGTTCGTAGTAGGAGGGAAAAACGGTTGCATCCATGCCGGTTAGCAAATCGTAGTAGGGCAGGTTAAATATCCCGTCGTTCCCATCCAGATAACAGGGAATAAAGATGATATTCAGTTTTTCGGACGCCCGGTTCGTGAAACCTGCCTGCGAAATGAAATTCATAATACGGTCGTCCTCCATCCGGTGGAGCCAGTGGGTAATAAACGGGGTTTGCAGGGGAGCGTCCGTTTGGATATTTTGCTCCAGAATTTCTTTCAAATCGCCCCGTGCGGCGTAAACCCATGCCGGAACCATGATAAATGCAATTGTTTCGCGCTCCAGTCCGCCGGAGAGACGCAGATGATTCATTGCATCCAAGAAAACGTCAAGCCCTTTGTTGCGATATTCATAACGCCCGCTTGTGGATATGAGGAATGCGTCCGCTTTGATGGGGCGTCCCAGCAGTTTCTCCGCCACGCGAAGCAATGTCTCCCGCGCAACCTTCCGTCCGGCGGTATATTTCGCAGCCGCCGGAACAAAATCAGGCTCAAAGCCATTGGGCGTAACCACATCCGGGACTTTATTTAACAATTGCCGGCATTCCATGGCGGTAATATCGCTGACCGTCGTGAAACAGTCGGCATGATGCGCGGTTTGCTTTTCGACGGAATGTTTGGCGTCCATATTGAGTTCGCGCGCCATCTGGTCGCCGTCGTACCCGGCCATGTAATCATAGAGCGGCTTACCGTTTCCGGCGATGGAACGCCCGATGGAGGTGGCGTGAGTGGTGAAAACGGTCGCCACCTGCGGAAGATGCTTTTGCAAATACAAAGCGCCCATTCCCACCGTCCATTCGTTGAAGTGCGCAATCACTTTTTTATCCTCCAACCGGTAGAAACGATAAAAACTTTGGATCACCAACGCTACGGAACAGGCGAAAATGCACGATTCGTCGTAATCGCCGTAAGCCTTTGAGGAATCCACGCCAAAGGATTCCCATATCGAAAAATACAACTTGTCCCGTTTGGAAAAACAGGGCTTGTAATCGACTAAAACCACCGGCGGTTTGCCGGGGATATTCCATCGTCCCACCCGGATACGAAGCGGCGATTCGTTCTCTTTCACGTGGTTTGTCCAATCGGGAAAGAGCGTTTTATCTTCTTCAAAATCAACATCCGGCCGGTCGAGTTCGGGGCCTACAAACAGGAGCCGGCCGGGGAATTGTTGCTGCAGCACATTCGCTTTTGTCGAAAGCACCGTATAAATGCCTCCCACTTTATTGCATACTTCCCAGCTACTTTCAAAAATATAATCAGGGGTTATCATTGTTCTGTCAGGGTGTTGTTATTATTAATAATCACGGTTGAATACTAAATCTATCGGCGTCTTTCCAGACGGGAAATTTTGTCCGAAACGATTCTAACGCCTTCTTTTCCAACAGGCAGGACTGTATCGTTTCTTGATGTTCACCGCCATTGAACAGTTCTTCTCCTTTGGGCGAATAGACCAGCGATTCTCCATGATAGCGGTATCCCGCTCCGTCCGTACCTATCCGGTTGACGCCGACAACATAAGCCATATTTTCAATAGCCCGTGCGCGGAGCAAGGTCTTCCAAACCTCTTTGCGTGCTTCCGCCCAATTGGCTACATATATTAATACGTCATATTCGTTGTCCACGTTCCGGCTCCATACCGGAAAACGGAGGTCGTAGCAGACCATCAAACAGATTCGCCAATCGCCATACCGGATAATCAAGCGTTTATCGCCTGCATCGAAATAAGCGTCTTCACCGGCCATCCGGAACAGGTGGCGTTTATCGCAGTAATATTCTTTTCCATCGGGAGTGATGAAAAAAGCGCGGTTATAATGGTTCGCTCCGTCAAGAGCCATAAAACTGCCTGCAATGGCTAACCGGTACTGTCCGGCCCATTGTTTCACCGTGGCGATTGTTTCGCCTTCCACCGTCTCCGACAGGTCTTCGACGCGCATTGACATTCCCGTGGTGAATAATTCCGGCAAAACAGCTATATCGGCGCGGGGACTTGCATCCCGGAGCAGCGCCCCGAAATGTTTTAAATTTGCAGCCCGGTTTTCATAAACTATATCGGATTGCACCATGCTTATATTTAACAAACCGCCGTCCATGTATCCTTTATTTTACCAATTCCAAATCGCTGAACTTATCCTGGTAACGCCCGCTTACCCCCCGGTAAAACCGGCGGATGTCGCGGATATCGTTCACGGCATTACCGGTCGGGAAAAAACTGTCGCCAAAGCCCACAATCTTCTTTTTATAATCAATGTAAGCCAGCCGGATAGGAACCTGCGCCTTCAGCGCGATATAATAAAAGCCCTTTTTCCATTCTTTCACCCTTTGCCGCGTTCCTTCGGGCGTGACAACGAGACGGAATGTTTTCCGCCGCGCAAATTCATGAGTCATCTGCTCGATCATGGACGTTTTCTTGTTACGGTCTATCGGCACGCCACCCATCAGTTTGAACAGGTAGTTCAGCGGGAAAAAGAACCATTCCTTTTTCATTAAGAACTTGGCGCGCCGACCAATCGCGCCATAATACAGGTGTCCGATGATAAAATCCATATTGCTCGTATGAGGCGCCACACAAATTACGCACTTCCGCACATCTTCGCCCGCAGGCCCAATCGTCCACCCTTTCCAGTGGAGAATCCATTTGCAAATCGTCCTCGTCATACTGTTCCGCTTCCTTCAATACCGTCCAACTGTTTCAACTCATCCGAGAGTGTATCCAGCGTAGCATCCAAATCCGTATATAACTTGCGGTAGTATTGTTTAACGTCTTTTTTGTTCCCGCGACTGGGAGCGTGATGCGCCCTGCTGATAAATTCGCTGTTCCATTCGCTGACGGACGTCATTAGCGCCTCCACCTTTTCCGCGTCAACATCCGGCTGGAAACATTTGTAAACCAGCATGTCAAAAAACAAGTTTCCAAACGAATAACTTATTTCTTTCTTTAATAATCTTCTTTTTGCCATTTTAACTTGTTCTATTAATGGAACAAAGGTAAGGACTTTTATTGAGAATATGGTTCATTAATTCAAAAATTCAATAAAATGACGGTCGCATGCACTACCTGTCGGCTTTCAGCCGGGCGAATGTCTGAACCGTGATTTCAATAAGATTCTCAAGATCGGGATGATTCTTCATCTTGAGAATCTTGTAAATCTTGTAAAAATCCCGGTTCAGACAAAAAACAGTAGCCACGCAGGGATTATCCCTTTCGGTTGCCGTTTTTTTGTTCATTATTCATTGTCAATTGAAAGAAAAGAATTATCTTTGCCCAAAGAAATACTGGAACAAACAAAAAATCTGCAACAATGGATAAAAGAGAAATTATTATAGATAAGGTAAAAGCATACCGGGATTTGGTAAACAGTTCCTTTCCGATAAAGATAAACCAGTTTTGGCTTTTTGGTTCGTATGCCAAAGGGACGCCTCGCGAACACAGCGACATTGATGTAGCATTAGTCGTAGAACATTTAGGTGATGATTATGATTTTTTCAAGACGGAACCCTTGCTTTGGAAATTACGGGGACAGATAGATTCTCGCATTGAACCGGTCTTGATTGCACGTGACACCGACTATGCCGGTTTCCTTGACGAGATTCAACGTACCGGAGTGGAAATATAAAATTGGACAGTTATGAATGTACATAAACAGGCGAGACGTTTTTCGTTCGTCTTCCTTTTGATAATGGCGGTCACGACACAGGTAACCATTGCTACCTGTCCGTTGGAGCATCCGCTGCTGAAACTCGCATCCGGCGCACAATGGAAGCCGGTGGATGCGGTGCCTCTCCGGTTCAACGCCTTTCATACGCAGGGATTGGTCAAGATTGGCGAATTTTTCTATCTCTCGGCGGTGGAAGTGACGCAATGGCCGCGACGGTATGACACTCCGCAGGGCGCCTTGGACAGGGACGCCGGAGTGGGACGCGGGCATATCTTCAAGTTCGACAGGGACGGGAACCTGCTTCACGACCTGCCGATTGGCCGGGGGGATGCGTATCATCCCGGTGGAATGGATTACGACGGCAAATTTATATGGATACCGGTGACGGAATATCGACCGCACAGTTTTTCCATCATTTACCGGCTCGACCCGGAAACAATGACGGCGGAAGAAGTGATGACGTACGACGATTCTATCGGCGCGATGATTCATGACACGGACGACCATGCCTTGATAGGCGTCAACTGGGATGCGCGGCAGTTCTACCGCTGGACGTTCAATGCCAAAGGAGTGATTGACAATGCGGATGTGCCGCCTGAGCGGTTGGGCGTGACGCGCGGCTCGTCGTATGTGGCTTTCCAGGACGGGCAGTATCTCGGTAACCGGCTGATGCTCTGTTCGGGATTGCAGAGTTACTCCAACGGGACAAACACGGTACGGTTGGGCGGATGGGAGGTCATCGACCTGAGGGATTTCCGTCCCGTACTGCAACTGCCGGTGAGGGAATACGCCCCTGTCAGCGGCACGATCATCACCAACAATCCCTGCGCCGCAGAAATCACCCCCCAGGGTATCCGCGCCTATTTTGTCCCAAATGACGACAACAACGCCGTCCTGTTGATATACGACGTTCAATAATTCAGAATTGACAATTGAGAATTATTCTTTGAATCTGCGTCCATCTGCGTCTAAAATCTGCGGAATCTGCGAGAAATCATTGAATCTTTGAATTATAATATTTACTTTTGTCCCCGGAAAGAATATTAGATGATGATTCATAAAAAGATAATATGGCCGGAATGGTCTGTCGAAGCGGAAGTCAGGGCGTTTCTTCCCGGTGAAGGTCTGCCGGAGTATCACGCGATGATCCGGCTGACGGATGCCGCGTGCAGCGCCCAAACACAATTTGAGCGGATTGAAAAGGCGGCGGGACAGTTGCAAAAACAATTACCGGACGCCGTGCCGGTGTGGAAGCGCTATTTTGTCAGCGATGCGGTCAATCAGGTTCCTTTTTTAAACCTGAACCAGGGCGCTACGGCTGTTTCCATTGTGGAGCAACCGCCGCTGAACGGCACCAAAGCGGCCATCTGGATGTATCTGGCGCCCGGCGTGCGTTTATCGAAAGATTCGCAGGGCGCTACGGTCATGGAACATGCGTCGTACCGCCATCTGTTTCATACGCAACTGCACGGTCTGGCAAATGGGGAGGCGGCGCAGACAGAGGCTTTTTTCAATCAATACATCCGCCATTTGGCTGCACAGGGTTGTACCCTGGAAAAACATTGCATCCGTACATGGATTTATGTGCAGGGAGTGGATATTCACTATGCTGGAATGGTGGCCGCCCGCAAAGCCTGCTTTGAGCGGGAAGGGCTGACGCCGCAAACTCATTTTATCGCCAGCACGGGAATCGAAGGGCGGTATATCCTGCCGCAAACGCTGGCTTTCATGGATGCGTACGCCGTTCAGGGACTGCAACCCGGACAAATCCAATACCTTTATGCGCCAACGCATCTGAACCCGACCTGCGAGTATGGCGTGACTTTTGAACGCGGTACGGCGGTTCATTACGGCGACCGCCGGCATGTTTTTATTTCCGGTACGGCAAGCATCAATAACCGTGGCGGGATTGAGCATCCGATGGATGTAGTGAAACAGGCCGGGCGGATGTTCGAGAATATCCAAACGCTTTTGGCCGAAGCGGACGCCGGAATGGAGGATGTGGTTTATCTGATTGTTTATCTAAGGGATATATCCGATTACCAGGTTATGGATTCGTACCTGAAAGAGACCTGTCCCCAACTGCCCGCCCTGATTGTCCGGGCGCCCGTTTGCCGTTCGGGCTGGTTGGTCGAGGCGGAATGTATGGCGATTAAGCAGGCGGCGGACAAACGGTTTGAGGCGTTCTGATAAACAGGATACTGCTTGCCGTACATTTTTACGCTTTCTTTTTCAACCCCATTCCTGCCGCTTTTTCGTACATATATTGAATAGCGGCCTCATATTCGTTGGGAATGACGCCGTCGAGGATGGCGTTTTTAATCGCTTCTTTCAGGACGCCTACGGGTCGCGAGGGCGATAATCCGAACGTAGTCATGATTTCTTCGCCGGAGACGGGAGGCTGGAAGTTCCGCACGCGATCTTTATCTTCAATCTGTACCAGCTTCTCGCGCACCAAGCGGAAATTATTCAAAAAACGCCGCACTTTATCCGGGTTTTTACTGGTTATATCGGCCTCGCACAGCTTCATCAGGTCGTCAATATCATCCCCGGCGTCGAACAGCAAACGGCGGATGGCCGAATCCGTCACCTCCTCATCGACCAGCGCAATCGGACGCATGTGCAGGGTCACCAACTTCTGGACATACTTCATCTTTTCGTTCATCGGCATCTTCAACCGGCGAAAAATGCCGGGAATCATCTTCTCCCCGACGATATTATGACTGTGGAACGTCCATCCCAGCCGGTTATCAAACCGCTTCGTAACCGGTTTCGCTATATCATGGAAAATCGCGCTCCAACGAAGCCAGAGGTCGTCCGTCGTTTTACTCAACCGGTCTAACACCATCAGCGTGTGGGCGAAATTTTCCTTATGCCCGATACCCTCTTTCGTTTCCACTCCTTTCAGGGCGCATAACTCCGGCAAAATCAGCTCCAACAGCCCGCAGGCATCCAGCAATTCAAAACCGACAGAGGGCTTGGGCGACAACACAATCTTATTCAGTTCGTCCACAATACGCTCCTTTGAAATAATCTCAATGCGCTGTTTATTACGGACAATCGCATCAAAGGTATCCGGATCGATGAAAAATCCCAATTGCGAAGCAAAACGAACGGCGCGCATCATCCGAAGCGGATCGTCGCTGAAGGTGATATCCGGATCCAACGGCGTGACAATCCGCAGGTTTTCGATGTCGCTTAATCCGTCAAAAGGATCGACTAACTCTCCGAACCGGCTTTTATTCAGGCATAATGCCATCGCATTAATCGTAAAATCCCTGCGATTCTGGTCATCCTCCAACGTGCCGTTCTCTACAATGGGTTTACGGCTGTCGCGATGATACGACTCTTTCCGAGCGCCGACAAATTCCAATTCCGTATCACCGGATTTCACCTGCGCCGTCCCGAAATTCTTAAAAACCGACAGGTGCGCCTTCCGCCCCAGTTTCCGCGCAACCAACTGCGCCAGTTCAATGCCGCTACCCACCGTAACCACATCTATATCCTTGGACGGACGATACATAAATATATCGCGTACGAAGCCGCCAATCACATACGTCTCCTGACCTAATTCATCAGCAGCCTTCATAATTACATGAAACACAGGCTTGGTCAAATGACCGGTTATCTCTTGTTCATTCAAATACATCTCGCTTTGCCTCTTTTTTTGAGAGTGCAAAGATAAAGATAATTGCTTTCTGAAAAAAATGCAATTCTTCTTCATTTTTTTTATTCGCAGATTTTCGGCTCTATGTCGTTTGGTGTGAGTAATAAAAAAAAGTGTTATCTTTGCAGAAAAGATAGAACGAACGAAATAGATTCAAGAAAAATCGTATGAATATAAACAGTGTATATCAATTAAAGAGCGTATCCGTCTGGTTCCTGGGCATTTTGCTTCTGGCCGGTTGCGGGGGAAAAACGAAAAAGGCGCGCGAGCATCTGGAAGCCGCCAGGATGCTCTATGAGAATCAGCAATATGCCGCTACCAAAAACGCTATCGACACGATTCGGCTGCTTTATCCGCGGGAAGTGGAAGTCCTGAGGGAATCCTTAGCCCTGATGAGACTGACGGAACGAAGTGAATGCGAGCGAAATATCGCCTATTGCGACAGTATGACGCCCATCCGTCTGGAAGAAGTCGAGAGCCTGAAAAAAGGATTTGTCTTTGAAAAAGATTCCAACTATGAGGACCTCGGAAACTATATCTGGAAACAGCAGGTCGTTGAGCGAAACGTTGAGCGCAGTTACATCCGTTGCGGAGTGGACGAGAAAGGCGAACTTTACTTATCCAGCGTCTATTTCGGCGGCCGCCCGCTCAATCACACCGGGCTGAAGCTGAGCGCACCGAACGGAACGTATGCCGAAACCGCTACGGTTCCCTACGATGGCGGGATGAACTACCGGTTTAAAGACGAAGGGAATACGACCGAAGCAGTCACTTACAAAGGCGAAAAATGTATCGAAGCCGTGAACTTGGTTTATGGCGCCGACGACAAGACGCGCATCAAAGCCGAATACACCGGCGGAACGGCCTATTCTATTTACCTGACCGAGAACGACAAAAAAGCGATACGGGCTACCTGCGATTTGGCCGTCGTACTCAACGATATAGAAGCCATGCGGATTGAAAAGGAGAGGGCTACCAAGCGGATTCTCTACCTGAACAGCAAAATGGAAGGACAATAAGAAATATAATAAACGCTAAATTGCGCGGAATTTGCAAAAAAATCATTTACTTTGCACACTCCAAAAAAATAAAAAAAGGCTTATGGCACAAGAAGATGTATTTAAGAAGTTGATTTCCCACTGTAAGGAATACGGATTTGTATTCCCCTCCTCCGAAATTTACGACGGTCTGGGAGCCGTCTATGATTACGGGCAAAACGGTGTGGAACTGAAAAATAACATTAAAAAATACTGGTGGGACAGCATGACCCTGTTGAACGGGAACATCGTGGGAATCGACTCCGCCATCTTTATGCACCCGACTATCTGGAAAGCGTCCGGACATGTCGATGCGTTCAACGACCCGTTGATTGACAACAAGGACAGTAAGAAACGCTACCGCGCCGACGTGCTGGTCGAAGACTATCTGGCCAAAATCGACGACAAGATAAACAAGGAAGTCGAGAAAGCCGCCAAACGTTTCGGCGAGGCGTTCGACGAGCAACAATTCCGCACCACCAACCCGCGCGTACTTGAAAACCAGGCCAAACGCGACGAGGTGCACGCCCGTTTCGTGAAAGCGCTGAACGATTCCGACCTCGAAGCGCTCCGCCAACTGATTTTGGATTGCGAGATTGTCTGCCCGATTTCCGGCACACGCAACTGGACGGATGTACGCCAGTTCAATCTGATGTTCTCCACCGATATGGGTTCGACAGCCGACAGCTCGCTGAAAATCTATCTGCGCCCCGAAACGGCGCAAGGTATCTTTGTCAATTTCCTGAATGTGCAAAAAACCGGCCGCATGAAGATTCCGTTCGGTATCGCACAAATCGGGAAAGCCTTCCGCAACGAGATTGTAGCCCGCCAGTTCATCTTCCGTATGCGTGAATTTGAACAGATGGAGATGCAATTTTTTGTACGTCCGGGCGAAGAACTCGACTGGTTCAAAAAATGGAAAGAGACCCGTATGAAATGGCATCGGGCGCTCGGTCTGGGCGACGCAAAATACCGTTTCCACGACCACGATAAGCTCGCTCATTACGCCAATGCCGCAACGGACATCGAATTTGAAATGCCTTTCGGTTTCAAGGAAGTAGAAGGCATCCACAGCCGCACCGACTTCGACCTGAGCCAGCACGAGAAATATTCCGGGAAGAAAATACAATATTTCGATCCCGAACAGAATAAGAGCTATACGCCCTATGTGATTGAAACGTCCATTGGTGTGGATCGCATGTTCCTCAGCGTTTTAGCCGGCACGTACTGCGAAGAAACCCTCGACGACGGCGAGACGCGCGTCATCCTGAAACTGCCGCCCGTATTGGCGCCGGTCAAATTGGCCGTTTTGCCGTTAGTACGCAAAGACGGACTGCCTGAAAAAGCGGAAGAAATCATGAACCTGTTGCGGTTTGACTTCCGCTGCCAGTACGACGAAAAAGACTCGATCGGGAAGCGATACCGTCGTCAGGACGCCATCGGAACGCCTTACTGTGTCACCATCGATCACGATACATTAAAGGATCAGTGCGTCACCATCCGTTTCCGTGACACCATGGAGCAGGAACGGGTCAGCATCGACAAACTGCATGGCATTATTGCCGAAAAAGTGAGCATGAAGGAGTTACTGTATAAATTACAGTAAGTTGATATAAAAAGTATATTAGATGAAAAGAATAGGATTTTATACCGGAATGTTTTTAGCTGTTTGGTGTTTCGCCGCCTGCAGCAGTGACAGTGATGACAATTTCGAAGACGAATGGCGATTGAAAAACGAACAGGCTTTCAACGAGATTAAACAGAATCCCGAATATACGGAAATCAAATCGCCCGGCAATCAGGGAAGTATCTATTATAAGGTAATCGAAAAAGGCAAAGGAACAAAGCCCATCTATTACACAAGCCGTGTGCAAGCGTATTATAAAGGATGGTTTGTCGCTCCGGCTCCGGAACGGAATATTGATAAGGGAACGGTTTTCGATCATAGTCTTTTCGATGATGGTCTGCCCTTTAAATTAGCCATGAGTAGCGGGGCTGTCGGTTATTATCCTGCAACCAGCTACTACTATACATATACACCAAGCATCGAATACGGCACCGTAATAACCGGTTGGACAATAGCCTTGCAATATATGGTCGAAGGTGATAAATGGGAAATATGGATTCCATATCAGTTGGCATACGGAACGGCAGATAAAGGAAGTATTCCGGGATATTCGACGCTGGCTTTCGAAATGGAAGTGACAAAAGTAATCAGTGTAGATGAATTTTGAGGAAGTTTCAAGGCATCTCCCCTCGTTGGATTAACTCTCTCCTGCGGCTTGGAATTGCAGGATTTCAGACGATATGGTTTCATTTTCGGCAGTAACAGTCGTCAATCGTGTTGTCAGGTATTAAGTTGTCCTGCAAGGACCATACTTTATTAACCGTGGGT
>JAISJX010000094.1 GCA_031261145.1 Tannerella sp. | reverse complement strand
TGTCCGTCAACGCTTACTGTTTCGGTCAAAATAACAATGGCTGGTTTCACATTTTCAGAGGCGGCATTGGCAAGCAAAGTGTTGGTTTGCTGTATTTCTTCAAACGACAACCCCGAAATCGTTCCGGTTTTGTCGTCCACGCCAATGATGATGATTCCGCCCCGTGTATTGCTGAACGCCACCATCTCTGTGCCGATTTTATAGGCATCGTCCATTCTGATTTTGAATTGGACGATGGTGGTCTCGCCTTGAGCGATTGTTTGTTTTATTTCGTCTGTTGTCATATATTTTCTTTTGTTTCTTCTAAATTACGTTTCATATCACAAAGTTATGGAATAAAATTGAATTTATGCTCACTTAGCCAACTATTTTTTCTCATTTTCCCTTGTTTATTGAATAATCTACTTATTAAAAGCCATCTATAACATTGTTTCCCATTCCAGTTTTTACAGAAATACGATGGCATTTTCTGTAAAACTGTTTTTTTCACCCTGTTTTACCCATTTCAAAAGAAACGAGAAGCCCCTGAAAATCATCAAATTTCAGGGGCTTCTCGTTTCTTTGCGTCTCTAATAAGTGGTACCACCAGGAATCGAACCGGGGACACAAGGATTTTCAGTCCTTTGCTCTACCAACTGAGCTATGGTACCATTTTTTTCTCTTTTGCGGATGCAAAGGTAAATATTATTTTTCAATACACAAGTATTTCAGGGAGGAATTTTGAAATTTTTTCATCGAAATGTGCCATCACCTTTCTATTTCAATGAATTCCAACCTTGGGCTACCAACGGAATTTCTGTGTTGTCGCGTGCGACGAGATTCGTACCTAAGGAAGCGTCACAAATATGTCCAATCAGCTTAATCCCTTGAATTTGTTCAATTTCTTCGTGAAGATTCAACGGAACGGTGAACACTAATTCATAATCGTCGCCTCCGTTCAGGGCGACGGTTGTCACGTTCATATTGAATTGCTCGGCCATAAACGCGGTTTGGTAGTCTATCGGAATCCGTTCTTCGTAAATCACGCAACCCACATTACTTTGTTGGCAGAGATGCAACAACTCGGACGAAAGACCGTCCGACACATCCATCATGGCCGTGGGAAGAATTCCTTTTTCGCCCAGTATGCGGACAATATCCTTCCGGGCTTCCGGTTTCAGTTGCCTTTCCAAAAGATACTCTTTCCCGGCAAAATCGGGGGTGAAATCGTTCTCGCCTTTAAAAACCGCTTTCTCTCTTTCCAATAACTGAAGCCCCATGTAAGCGGAACCTAAATCGCCTGAAACACAGATTAAATCCGTATTCTTAGCCTTGTCGCGGTAAACGATCCTGCCTTTTTCGCCTTCGCCGATGCAGGTGATGCTGATGCAAAGTCCGGTCAGTGAGGCGGATGTGTCTCCGCCCACAATATCCACGCCGTAAATCCGGCAGGCCAGTTCCAATCCGGCATAAAAATCTTCCAAGTCCTCGACCGAGAAGCGTTTGGATATCCCTATGGAGACCGTGATTTGCTTTGGCTGACCGTTCATGGCGTAAATATCGGAAAAATTCACGACGGCCGACTTATACCCCAGATGTTTCAATGGGACGTACGTCAAGTCAAAATGAATCCCTTCCAACAAGAGGTCGGTCGTTACCAATACCGCTTTCTCCTTGTAATCCAGCACGGCGGCATCGTCGCCAACCCCTTTGAGACTGCTCTCGTTTTTCAATGTGATTTTATCCGTCAGATGGCGGATTAAACCGAATTCGCCTAATGAGGCTATTTCTGTTCGTTGCATATCAGTTTATTATCGTAAAATACTACTATTTTCAAAGGTTGTAATGTGTTTTGTAATCAGTTCGTCAAACAGATTCCCTTTTTCGTACAGAAAATGAATGGCAATCGGCACATAATACAGGAACGCCCTCCATTTATCGGGAAAATAAGGATTGTTGCGAATACGCGCCGCATCCTTTTCGGTGCAGATAATCATTTGATTTTTAGCGTTCAGTTTCGATAGCTCTTCGTTGATTTCATGAACATCGCTTTTCGTAAATGCGTGATGGTCGGCAAAAGACATCACTTTTACGTTGTCCGAATATTTTTTCATTTCTTCGATCAAAGGGGACGGGTTTGCGATTCCGGTCAGCAGGATGAGGGCGTCGTCCTTTCGGATGTCGTTCAACGTACAATGCTTACATTCATTAGGATAGATGCCTTTTAGCGGTTGATACGAGATGCCGGTGAAGAACAGCGGCTGAAAAGGTTTCAACTGCATTTCGTTTTCGATAATGCGGCTGTCTATCGGTTTCAATGAAAGGTCGCATTTGCTCACAATCACAATACCGGCGCGGCGGATAGCGCTTACCGGTTCCCGTAACCGTCCTGCCGGCAGCAACGTATCGTTATAATACAAATGATGAATCTCCGTCCCGCCGATCGACAGTGACGGATGTACATAACGGTGCTGGAACGCATCATCCAGCAAGATTACTTGCGGACGCACGTCTTCCGGCATCGCCAGTAAGTTCTTGATGCCCCGTCGCCGGTCGCCATCCACCGCCATGACCGCTTCCGGATATTTGAGTTTCATCTGATACATCTCGTCGCCAATATCCGGGCTTGTACTTTTCTCATTGGCAAGTTGATAGCCTGATGATTCCCGTTTATATCCCCGGCTAAGCACGCCCACCCGGCAGTTCGCACTCAACAAGCGAATCAGATATTCCACAAGCGGCGTCTTACCCGTGCCGCCCGCAGTCATATTCCCGACACATATAACGGGTACAGGGTATTGCTGTGACGATAGTAATCCGCATTCAAATAATAAATTACGGATTCTCACGCCAATCCCGTAGAGGAAAGACAGGGGCAGCAATAAATAGTAATACCGGTTATATTGTGATTCACTCAAAATGGGTCACCTCCTTTTTTTAGATTCATAATGGTTTAAAATCATAAGGAATCCTTGCCTGAATGCCGGATGTTGTCCTTATTTCCCGCAATGTTTTGAAATATTCAAAATCATCGCCCATCACCTCTTTTACCATCGACACTTTTGTCTCCTCCAATTGTTTCTCAAGAAATTCCTTAAAGAAATCGCTTGCGGTTGATACATTAATTAATGTATAGTTATAGATTTGGGCCTGTTCGGCAGCCAGTTCGATG
>JAISJX010000057.1 GCA_031261145.1 Tannerella sp. | reverse complement strand
ATGCAAATTTTCTGGAAGTGTCGGATGTACGCTTGTTTGTCAGCCAGGTATCTTATGTTGGTTTGCGTGATAGAGACGACAGATACTCGATACAAACAAATTATTCTGGAAATGCGTTCAACGCTCTTCTGGGAGAAACTATTACGCTTACCACTAATAGTGAAATCCCCGCCGGAAGAACTGTGTTTATCAGGGCGGCAGCACGGATAAGGTATCTGACCGAAAACGTTTCCCGTTATAACTACAATGAAGCTAAGCGGGTGGATATACCTAAATAATACATTCATGGCGTTATATCTGAAAGTCATTTTATTAATAATTCTGGCAGGTTTTGATAACCTGTCGGAATTATTTGGAAATCTGTTAATTAAATATCAATTTTAATGAATCTGTTAGTTATAAAATTAAACAATATGAAAAATATCGGGTTATTATTTCTTTTCAGTCTGGCATCCTTTTGTGTAAGCGCACAGAAGCAACCGGATAAATCGGTAGCGTATATTCCTGTTGGTCTGGAAGCTATGGCCAAATTAGAGCGGTTACCGATACTGTATCCTCAGGGAACAAAAAAAAATCGCTGTATCACTTATGATGCGGCTGGCGGGAATGGGTTCGGTCTTTTTTTATCCATGTTTAAAAAGTACGTTGACCCGAACGGTGAAATTGTCTTTTTTGATACCTACGGGCCGGGATGCCTCTACCGTCAGCAGATGAACATCTGGATCAATAACGGCGTCGGAGCCAAAAATAAAAACATCCGTATCCGGTATTATTTTGATGAAGAAACCGTTCTGCGCATTGATGTTCCGGTATTTGAATTTTTCAACGGCGAACATACACCCGTATCCGACCCCTTTGCTTTCAGGCAAAACAGTCAGTTCGGTATTGTATATTATCCCTTTAGCTTCGAAAAAAGACTGCGCATTACGCTCTCCGATACGGCCCTTGTACGCATGGTAAATGAAAATATAGAAGCCTCCTGCAATTGGTTTCAGTTCGATTATCTGACATATCCTGTCGGGACAAAAGTCAAGACTTGGGATACGCAGACAACTGAATATGAGGAAACAGTAAGGAAGCAATGGACAAATTTGGGAGAAGACCCGAAAAGTACGGCAGGGAACCAGTCGGTAGAAAAGACTTTCCCGCTCCGTCCGGGCGAGCAGGTTGTTTTATTCAAACATATTGGGGAGGCTTCCATCGCAGGTATTCAACTGCAAATAGAACCATTCACTGCTGAAACGTTCTATAATACGCAGATTCGGATACAATGGGACGATCAGGCTGTACCGTCGGTAGATATCCCTATTAGCTATTTCTTTGGCGGTGGCGGTGTAAAAGACGACAAATGGAACGATGTATTTCAATGCCTGCTGCATGGGTACGATGCGAAAAACCAAACCGCTTATTGCTATTGGCCCATGCCGTTCCAAAAACAGGCGACGGTCTCGTTAGTCAATAATTCTACGGAGAATATAGATGCCCTGACCGGTAAAATCTCCTGGAAACCGGCATCGGTTCTCCATTATCCCAAGAAAGAAACCGGCTATTTTTCAATGAAACTGACCAAAGACATTAGTCCCGGCGGCTTAACACGCAAGGATTTTGCCAAACCCTACGCCAATGCCTTTTACGAAAAAGGTCATGGACAGGTGATTGCTGTCAATATGTGGTCGGGTAATTTTTATGAAGACGGAGATGAATTTACGTACATTGACGGCAGTCGCACCCCACAAATACATGGCGACGGCACAGAAGACGACTTCAACCAGGGTTGGGCCGGTGCACGTTATCAGAAACCCATCTGGGGCGCGTTGATAAACGGCGTGAAAGGCGCATACCGTATCCACCTGAATGAACCGTACATCTATTATAATGAAATTGATATGCGTTTCGAATATACAAACAGTATCTATCAGGGAGTCAGTCCCAGAAAGAGACAGGGAACCGACAGCGCCGCTATTGAAACCGAATTTGTCGTCTGGTATTACCGGTCACCTTCCGGTACAGCGCTTCATCTGACAGACAGTATAGACATAGGCGATCCGGCAAGCGAAAAATCTCATCTGTTTCAAATTGCCGGGCAGCAGGATTTTAACACACTCACTCAAGGCTACGACAGTTACGAAAGCGCTGATGAGTTTGATGTAGTTACGGACAATGGACGCTCATTTGACCAGTATTGTGCATTTAAAGTAAATCTTTCGCCTCAGAATCAGGGAGTGCGTTTGAGAAAAAGAATAAACAGGACGGGAAACGGTATTCAAACTGCCGCCGTGTATGTGGACGGAAAAAAAATCCCTGTTCCATGGTACATTGCGACCTATTCCGAACAGGCCAGCCGGAAAGATCGGTCATTTGACGGTTGGTTTGACAGTGAATATGAAATACCTTCATCCTACACAAAAGGTAAAAAGCAGGTTGAAATACGGATAGAACACATTCAATCTGTCAAAAATGAGATAAATTCTTATTACTATTGGATTTATTGTTATCAATAATTTTTTACTTTTCTGTATGCAACAAATTTAAAATAGCTTTATCATGATAAAAAGAATTATTGGATTTTGTATATTTTTTGCAGGTATGCAAGTTTTGATTACTCTTGAAGCTCAAGCCCAGCTTGTTCCGGCTAAAACCATCCAGACTGGTATGGAATGGCCTGAAGGAAAGGCATTTCCTTCTTTTGCAGTCCCATCGGATACACTGGATGGATTTTGCGTGGAAGATCAAAGCGTCACTATTGGAGAAAAAGTGATGTTCACTGTTTTGCAGGGTTTGGTAAATAAAACAAAACCAGTCATTTTCTTACTTCGCCCAGGTGCAGAAGGAATGTATAAATGGCCGGAGAATCTTGGTTTGAAGATCAGGGAATATAAACCTGATGAAAAATGGGAACTCATACGTAAATACCAGGAAAGAATCAGCGGTGTGATTCTGTACAGTGTCGAAAAAAGCGAACATTACCGTAACTTGGCATGTACGGCAGCAGGGTTAAAAAACGCGCTTCCCGTAACAACGGCCGAATATGAACAATTACGTTTGCACAGTATAAACTTACCTGTGATAGAAAATTTATCGGCGCTGCCTTACGAAACCCCGGAAGATATTTACCGGTATCTTTATAGCGCCTATTGGAAAGATTGCACCAAAAGATTGTTAATCAGCCATTCGGCAATTGTTTTTATACGGGATATAGCCGCAGCTTCGGGTGCCGCCATTCTCTGGTTAGACCCACGGAAAGAAGCAGAAAATCAAGTGTTGCGCCTTTTTCTTCAGGATATGAAAGCAGGCGAAAGTATCATTCTGGGCTGGTGGGCAGAAGAACGGTCGGGTATTGGTATTGGTACGGAGTACGGCATATCGACCATACCTGCTGACTTCTATGAAAATGCAACGGTCTATGCGGGAATGGATCCTGTGATTAAGTTACCCGTTGTTCCGAAAAAACCGGAACTGGAAAATAAAAT
>JAISJX010000401.1 GCA_031261145.1 Tannerella sp. | reverse complement strand
TTTCGCAGGATATTCGCGAGTGCATGCACTATCTGGGTGAGATTACAGGCCAAATAACTACGGATGAGGTGCTGGGGAATATTTTCAGGAAATTCTGCATCGGCAAGTAAGACTATTATTAAAATCGTTACAGACATAAACAGCTATGAAAACAGGCGAAAATAATATTTATCATGCCCCGGATGAGAAGATACCTTGATTGTTTGGTTAAGTAAAAATTCGGGTCAAAATTATTTTGTGGGTCGATTGTTTGTTTATTGGGTTTGTTGTAGTATATTTGTACTGAATATTAATTCATAATTTTTTTGCTATGATTAATCAGGCGCTAATAAATCCGAAAAGTATTGTGGTGGTTGGAGGTTCTAACAAAACATCCAAACCCGGAGGGAACTGTGTTCGCAATCTTCTGAATGGCAAGTATAACGGAGAGTTATATGTCGTTAATACGAAGGAGACGGAAGTACAGGGCTTAAAAAGCTATCGTCATGTTTCGGAGATACCTCCGACCGATCTGGCAATTATTGCTATTCCGGCGGCGGCTTGCATGGAGACCATCACGATATTGGCGCAGGAAAAGGAGGTAAAAGCATTTATTATGTTTACCGCAGGTTTCGGTGAATATTCCGAGGAAGGCGGAGCGCTTGAAAAACAAATCGTTGAAATCGTCCGTCAAGCCGGAGCCTGTTTGATTGGCCCGAACTGTATTGGTCTGTTGAACCGGTATCATCACAGTTTGTTTACGCTTCCCATTCCTGAAATGGATCCGTTCGGGGTGGATATGATTTCCAGTTCGGGTGGTACGGCTATTTTTATAATGGAGTCGTCGATACGGATGGGATTGCGTTTTAATTCCGTTTGGTCGATTGGGAACGCGGCGCAACTTACGGTGGAAGACGTGTTGGAGTATATGGATGAGCATTTTGATCCTGAAAAAGACTCTAAAATCAAACTTCTTTATATTGAAGACATTAAAGATCCGGATAAATTGTTGGAGCATACGTGCTCGTTGATTCGCAAGGGATGTAAGATTGCTGCGATTAAATCGGGTTCATCCGAATCGGGGAGCCGTGCGGCTTCGTCGCATACCGGTGCGATGGCCAATCCTGATTTGGCGGTCGAGGCGCTATTCCGTAAAGCGGGTATTGTGCGGTGTTACAGCCGGGAAGAACTGGCTACGGTGGGAGCTATTTTCACACTGAAAGAGTTGAAAGGTAAAAACATAGCGATAGTCACACATGCGGGAGGCCCTGCGGTGATTCTGACAGACGCTCTGTCGAAAGGAGGGATGGAGATTCCCAAACTATCCGGCACACCGGCGGCGGAGGAACTTAAAAAACAACTACTTACCGGTTCGGCTGTTAGCAATCCGATTGATATTCTGGGAACCGGCGAGCCTCACCATTTAGCCATGGCTATTGATTATTGTGAAAATAGATTTGATACGATAGACGGTATCGCCGTTATTTTCGGAAGTCCGGGATTGACACAGGTTTACGAAGCGTACGAGGTGCTTGACCAAAAGATGAAAACGTGTACCAAACCGATTTTCCCGATTTTGCCGTCGGTTAGCACGGCATTGGATGAGACGGACTTTTTTGTAAAGAAAGGACATGTCAATTTCAGTGACGAAGGTGGTTTGGCGAATGCGTTGACCAAAGTGTTGAAAACACCGTGCCCGTTGGCTAATAATCTTGAACTGAAAGGGGTTGATGTGCCTGAAATCCGCCGGATTATCGAGCGTATTCCGGAATCGGGATACATAGCACCGAGAGAGGTTCAGGCGCTATTCAAAGCTGCCGGAATCCCGATGGTGGAAGAGTTGGTATCCGACCAGTGGTTAGATATAAGCGCTTTTGCAGAGAAGGTATCTTTTCCGGTTGTGGCGAAGGTGGTCGGCCCGATTCATAAATCCGATGTGGGGGGAGTGGTTTTGAATATCCGCTCCCAGAAGCATTTAGAGATTGAGTTTGAGCGCTTAATGAAAATCTGGGACGCGCGGGCTGTGATGATTCAGCCGATGCTGAAGGGACTGGAATTATTTGCGGGAGCGAAGTACGAAGATAAATTCGGGCATATTGTGCTCTGCGGATTGGGTGGTATCTTTGTTGAGATATTTAAGGATGTAGCATCGGGTTTGGCGCCTTTAGCGACGGAAGAAGCCTTGTCAATGATTCGCTCTCTCAAAGGTTATCAGGTGTTTAAAGGCGCTCGCGGACAAGCGGGAATTGATGAACATCAGTTTGTGAAGATTATTGTACAACTGTCGGCATTACTGCGTTTTGCAAAAGAAATCAAAGAGTTGGATATCAATCCGTTGTTAGCCACCGAAAAGGGGATAATCGCGGTAGATGCCCGAATCAGGATAGAAAAAGATGAATGATTATGGATAAGAAAGAAGAATTTAAACAGTTAATAGACAAGGATTACACATTCAAAGGTGAATCCTTTGTGTTAGGAGCGCCGAAGTTAAACGGCGAAGTGGTTGAAGGCTCATACGTTCGTGTGCCGCTGAAAACGTTGAACCGGCACGGGCTGATAGCCGGAGCTACCGGTACGGGAAAAACAAAATCATTGCAGGTGATTGTCGAAGCGTTGAGCGACCACAGCGTACCGGTCGTTTTGCTGGATATAAAGGGCGATTTGAGCGGATTGGCGAAAGCGGGTCTGGAAAACAGGATCATTCAGGAGCGTTATGCAACGATGCATCTGGACTATCACCCGTCGGCTTTTCCGGTCGAATTAATGACTATCAGCAACGAACCGGGTGTGCGTTTGCGGGCTACGGTGCTCGAATTTGGGCCGGTATTGATGGCTAAAATACTTGGACTAAATGACAATCAGGCCGGATTACTTTCCGTGATTTATAAATATTGCGACGATAATTATCTGCCGCTGATTGATTTGAAGGATTTTATCAAGGTTCTGCAATATGTTGGCGACCAGGGGAAATCGGAAATTGAAAAAGATTATGGGAAGATTTCCACCGTGTCGTTGGGTACTATTTTACGGAAAATCGTTGAATTGCAGCAGCAAGGCGCTGATTTATTTTTCGGCGAACCGTCATTGGACATCCATGATTTGATGCGATTGGATGAAAAAGGTCATGGAATCATCAATATCATCCGCGTAACGGATATGCAGGACAGGCCGAAATTGTTCTCCACATTCCTGCTTCAGATGTTGGCCGAATTGTATTCCGTCAGTCCGGAGGAAGGTGATTTGGATCAGCCTAAGTTAGTGATGATTATCGACGAAGCACACTTGATTTTTCAGGAAGCAAGCGGCGCTTTGATGCGACAAATCGAAACGGTCATCAAATTGATTCGTTCCAAAGGAATCGGTATCTTTTTCTGCACCCAGAACCCGACGGATGTTCCGCCTTCGGTGCTCAGTCAATTGGGTTTCAAACTGCAACATGCGTTACGTGCATTTACGGAAAAAGACCGGAAAAGCATCAAAAGCATGGCGGAGAATTTTCCGGCGTCCGCTTTTTATAAAACCGATGAATTGCTGACGCAAATGGGAACGGGAGAGGCTTTGTTTACCTGTCTGAACGAGAAAGGTTTGCCTACAACAATGGCCTATACGATGCTGGCTTCGCCCCGTTCAAGAATGGATATTCTGAATGATGCGGAAATTCAGGATTTAGTGACAAAAAGCAGGTTAGTAGCCAAATACAACCGTACGATTGACCGGGAAAGTGCATACGAAATTCTTGCCGGGAAAATGGGACGACACGAGCAAATGGTTGCTGAGGATGCGAGAAGGAAAGAGGCGGAAAAACTTCAGAGGCAGAAAGCGCCTGCACAAAGAACTGCGCCGGCGCGAAGGACTTCCGCAAGACAGGAGAAATCCACTTTGGATAAAATATGGAACAGTCCGGTGCTCAAACAAGTTGCCCGGACGGCTTCTTCCACATTAGTCCGCGGATTAATGGGTGCGCTTCTGAAAAAGTAATTTTCGGAGGCGCAGCCTTATGACAGGTCAGCCCTGCTCTTTCAAACCGTAAGTTGTGTTATAGAGAAAGGTAGCTAACTCAAAATCATCGGAATATTGTTGAATGACGTGTGGTGGAATTTGTTCGCCGATATATACGTCTAATGTTTGTCCCTGTTTATTAAAGGCTTCGACCGGAATTCGGAATGTTCGTAATTTCCAACTGACATTCCCCAGCCAGTAAAAGAAGTTGCTGTTCCGGCAGTCGAAATAAACGGGATAGACAGGCGTTTTCGTTTTTCGTATCAGGCGAATTACGTTATGCGTCCATGGTAAATCTCTCACTCTCTTTTCCTTATCATAGAAAGACATTGCGCCTGCCGGGAAAAAACCCATCGGATGTCCGTCCTTTAAGCGGGCGATCGAAGCGCGTACGCCATTGATATTTTTCCCGATTACCGGTTCGTCCTTCGTGGTTTTGGGCTTGATCGGTATGAAATTATCAGCCATAGCCCCGATCTTCATCAGGGTGTTATTGGTCATCACGCAGAAATCTTTTCTCCGGGAAGCAAATATATCAATCAGCATAATTCCGTCCAGCGAGCCAATCGGATGATTGGAAACAGTCACAAAAGCGCCTTCGGGCAGGGTATCCAACCGCTCTTCGTGATGTATCGTGTATTTAATGTCAATCAGGGGATCAGCCAATATCGCCGAAGTAAATTCAGAACCCCTTAAATGGCAATGGTTTGAATGAATCTGATTCACTTTGTCCACACTGCACCATTTGAACACTTTTTTCATAAAGGCGACTGCCGCTTTGTTTCTGAAAAACGGGCTAATCTTCTGAAAATCTTGTATGTCAAGTACGGTCTTTTTCATTTATTATTCTATTTTTTTATGAATTTGCCGACACATACGTTCATGTTTGTGAATGGCAATATACAACACAATATTCAGTACGATGGTTTCATATATAAAATAAATCCATACATACCCGCTTAAAACAATCAGGAACAAGACAATAGTACGTCCGTTAAACGTCAGCAGGTCGATGTAACGTTTCATCAACCGGCTGCTCTGCCGGCGAAATTCTACCCGTAGATTGTCCGGTATATCGTCGCCATAGCAGATGTAGAGGTCATACAACATATATTGCAACGATGGCGTCAACTCTTCCTGTATTCCCGTGTAACCAACATATAATGTATAGAAAAACTTTTCCACTTTGTTTTTTATCGTTTTTCGACGCGCCTCGACTTGTGCCTGCTTTTGAAATTCTACGCCTTTCTCTATGCTTACGAAATAGAGGTGAAGGGTTTTGTAATAATCTGTAATATTGGCTTGTAGCAAATGGGACGCCCCGGATATCAGCGCCGGTACAAAGAACCATGCCGTACCGTACTCATTAGTCAGCCGTAAAGCCAGGCTGGCATAAATCAGTGTAAACCATATATCCCCGACAGCGCCATCCAAAATACGTCCAAACTCCGATTTGATGCCGGACAAACGCGCCAACTGGCCGTCAACACAGTCCAATAGATTGGCAACAATGAAGATGAAGATTCCGAGAAGGTTGTAATACAGATTATTAAAATAAAACAGGTAACCGGTGCCGATTCCTACAAACAACGAGAAAATGGTAACCATATTCGGCGTAATCTTTGTTTTTTTCAGGGCGCGGGCTATCTGATAGCCTATAGGCCGGTAAAAATACAAATCAATTATATTCTCTGTTTCTATTGATTTTAATGATGATTCAAATTCCTTATTCATTCTTTTTTATTTATACGAATAACCACCATCTACAACGACTATTTCACCATTGAAATAATTATTCGTAATCAACATTTTATAAACTTCCGCCAATTCTTCCGGTTCGCAAAAGCGTCCCAGGGCGACTTTACTCTCAATACTCCGGCGGATTTCCGCCGGTTTATCTTTTTGCCATTCCGTATCCACAAATCCCGGCGCTACGGCATTGACGCGCACCTGATAAGGCAACAGGAATTTGACTAAATTTTGGGTCAGTGCATGAACGGCGGCTTTGGTCACTCCGTACGAAAGCGACGTCGCATGAGGCTCAATGGCCATCAGCGAGCCGGTGAAAACAACGCTTCCGCCGGGATTGATGCGTCCGATGAGCCGTTGCAATAAAAATACGGGAAAATGTACGTTGGCAAAGAAAACGCGCTCCCATTCGGATAACTCCATATCCTCGAATGATTTCCGGTAAGTCAGTGCGGCATTGAGCACAAGGGCGTCCAATGTCCATGACGCCTCCGACAGATACTGAGCGATGTCGTCAATGGATTTCGGATTCGAGCTATCCGCTTGTATCACCGTTACTTCCACGTTGTATTGCATCCGGATGGTTTCGGCGGTCGCATTGGCGGCGGCCTGATCCGAACGGTATGTCAATAACAGATGATAGCCTTCTTTCGCCAGACAAGAAGCCACTGCTTTTCCGATTCCTTTAGTTCCTCCCGTAATTAGAGCATGTTTTGCCATACGTTTAATTTTTTCGGGTCGCTGTTTCCTCATCCTGAATCTTCACCGAATGAGGTTTGGCTTGCCGTTCCTGTTGCAGATTTTTTTCGTAGGAATCATAAATGATTTTTTTGAGGGACGAGGACGATACGCCCGTCCCGTAAGGGAAATAGAAAACCTGTACATCCATGTCTTTCAGGTAGTCATATTTTCCGAACCAGTCATCACCCACCACAAATGCGTCAATATTCAGTTTTTTGACAATCTCCGTATGATCCAGCGTATGTTGCGGAATCACAATGTCCGGCGTTTTCAGCGCTTCAATAATCTGAAGGCGTTCGGTAAACGGGATAATCGGTTTAGCCTTGTAGGACGAAACAAGCTCGTCCGTGCTCACGCCCACAATCAGAATATCCGCCAAACTGCGGGCATAATTAATCATCCTCAGATGATTATAATGAAACATATCAAATGTCCCGGATGTATATACGATGGTTTTATCCTTAAACATATTTTCCAGTTTAATTTTATTCGTTCGGTTCTTCTTTCGTCAAATCCAGTTTCACATTATCTCCGCCCCTGTCCACATACTGTTTGCGCAATGGATTAGCCGTAATTTGCCGGTAGATTTTCCGGCTCCGGTAAATATCCAACAAAGAGTAGAGCGCCTGGCGGAACGATATTTCGGATGCCAAATTCTGACCGGCAATATCGAAAGCCGTTCCGTGCGCCGGAGACGTACGGATAACAGGCAATCCGGCGGTATAGTTTACGCCGTTTTCCATCGCCAGCACTTTGAACGGCGCTAATCCCTGATCATGATACATGGCCAGGATGCCGTCAAATTTCAGGTGCATCCGCGAACCGAAGAAACCATCGGAGGGATAAGGCCCAAACGACATCACTCCTCTTTTTTCGGCCTCATACATGGCCGGAGCGATCACCGTTTCTTCTTCCGTACCCAACACGCCTTTATCGCCGGCATGAGGATTCAGGGAGAGCACGGCAATACGCGGTTTGATTACGCTGAAATCTTGTTTTAGCGAAGCGTTGAAAATCATCAGTTTGTTGATAATCAATTGCTGTGTGAGTTGCGTTTTCACCTCGCTCAGGGGGACATGGCCGGTGGCCAATGCGACGCGCAACTGGTCATTCGCCAGAATCATCAACGATTTATATTTCCCGTCCTCACCGAATTTTTCCTCTAAATATTCGGTATGTCCCGGGAACTGAAAGCTTTCGCTCCGGATGTTATATTTGCTGATCGGAGCCGTCAGCAGGGCGTCGATCGCGCCTCTTTTGACGTCGGCAACAGCCGCTTCCAAAGCATGATAAGCGGCTAAGCCTCCTTCGGCGGTCGATTGTCCCAACTCAATTTTGACGTCGTCGCCGACGCAATTAATCAGGTTGACCTTCCCTTTGACGGCATTTTCCGGTTTGTCGATCACCTTGAGACTCACCGGAGGCTGATTCATCGTTTGTTGATGAAAAAGGGCGATCTTCAACGAACCATAGATAACGGGCGTACAAAATTCCACCACCCGTTCATCTGCAAAAGTTTTCAGAATCACCTCGTATCCAACGCCATTGATGTCGCCTTGGGTAATCCCGACCTTTATCAATTCTTCTTCCATGTATTTATTTTATCATTCTTTAATATCTCTGTATAAGTTTTCCAAATCCGTCGGAATTTTTATTTTATTATCCTGTTCGGCTGCGAGTTGCTCGTCGGTTTCGCCGGGCAGGCGCAACGTATATAAGGATGCTTCCAACCGGCGGATATATTTCCGCTTATCCGATTCCGGGGCAAAAACGAATCCCTCAGTGACCACCACCAAGTTACGTGTCTCGTCCACGCGGGCAAAGCTGACAAACGGGCCGCCCATCATGTCGCCTTTCGTTTCCCACAATCCGCGCAACACGCCGCAATATTTTCCGTTCACCGCTTTTGGCGTGAATGTCACTGACGCTTCGTTCGTTGACATATACGAATTAGGAAATGAACCCGGAATATTCGCTCCCAGAATCGAGTCGCGCTTAGCAATTAAATATTCCTTTGTAAAGGTCTCCGAATCTGTGTAGGGGAACGTATATACGACGATATCCGACCGGCCTGAATTGGCATCGTTAGACGCCCAAAAGAAATCGGTCGTATCTTTCCACGATACAATATCCGTCGAAACCTTCAACGTGATGTCGAATTTCTCTTTTAACTTATTTGAAACCACCCTGCTATACGCATCATTGAAGGTTGCAGCCGTCCGTTCCATCTCCATTTTTGTGAAATAATCGACTAACACGCCAGGGTGTTCCGTCATATATTCCGCCAAAGTAGCCTCGTCGGGCGTTGTGATTGTAACAACTACCTGTCCGCCGGCCCATCTGTTTTTCTCACTTTTAAGAGAGACTTTGGTGAATTGGGTATTATCCACATTAAGCAACAGGATATTACGGACATACGTCATCATGCCGTTAAAATCGGCAGGCTTTACATGAATGATTCTCATGGACGGCTCGGATTGCGGCAGTCCCGGAACATCCATATAGAGTTCTTTTTTAAGAACCTCACCGACAGTACTATCCCATGCGGGTTTGTCTGTCACGACTACAATTTCATACGTCATCCCGGTTGCATTTGTACCCAATGAGGATGAGTTACATGCTCCAAGCATCAGTAAGAGTAGTCCAATAATCGAAGTAAAAGTAGCTGTTTTCATTTGAACATTAATTTTATTGACAAATATAGTCTATTATTATGAGACAAACGACTATTTTGTGGAAGTTTTTACATGTTTTTATGTAATTCGTTGGTAGATAGCATTCCACATGCGGCTAAAATATCTTCGCCTCTGGATGATCGGATCGTACAGACGAGACCTCCCGCATTCAATTCGTCCCGGAACCATTCCATCTTTTTCGGCACGCAACTTTTTAGCGGCACGTTCGGGATCGCATGATAGTGAATCAGATTTACCCGGCAGGAAAGTCCTCTCAACAAACGAATCAATGCTTTTGCATGTTGCAGCGAGTCGTTTTTGCCCTCAAACAGAATGTATTCAAATGAAATGCGCCGTTGATGGGTGAAATCATACGGCTTCACCAAACGGATGACCTCTTCTATCGGGTAGGCGGCCTCCACCGGCATCAGGGTGCGGCGTTCTTCGGGGTAGGGGGAGTGCAGGCTGATGGCCAGATGGCAGGCGCTCTCATCCAGAAAGCGTTGCAGACCTTTCATCGCGCCTACGGTCGAAACGGTAATTCGTTTCGGACTCCAGCCGTAACCATAAGGCGCTGTCAGGATTTCCAGCGTTTTGAACAACTCAATTGTATTATCAAACGGTTCGCCCATTCCCATAAAAACGATATTCGTTAAGGTGTCCGCTTCGGGAATGGATTGTATCTGGTTCAATATCTCGTTGGTCGTCAGGTTTGCCTGAAAACCGGATTTTCCCGTCATGCAAAAAAGACAATTCATCTTGCAACCCACTTGTGAGGAGACACAGAGCGTCGCCCGTTCATCAGCAGGGATATAGACGCTTTCGACAAAGCGCCCCGAAGCGACAGGGAAGAGATATTTAATGGCGCCGTCGGCGGAAATCAATTTTTCGGTTGGCGGAAGTGCGCCCACTTCGTAGCTCTCTTCCAGCAACGTACGTTTTGCCAGGGCGATATTGGTCATGTCGGCTATGGAGGTTACTTTTTTCTTATAAAGCCAGTCCGCCAACTGCGCAGCCGCATAAGCGGGCAGTCCCACCCGTGCTGCGACGCCTTTCAATTCTTCTGTTGTCATTCCCAGCAGACGTGTTTTCGATTCCATATCCATGTTACTTTTTTAATAATACTATATTAACGGCCATTAAATGCGCCGGTTACCTGTTTCGGAATAAACAGAACAGAGAACAGCAATTGTTTGCCGTTCTCCGTTTCCCATATTTTTTTGTTATCGTGTACTTCTCTTTTCGGGGCTACACGAAATATACTATGTATCAATATACAAATTAATCAAACCGGATCCGGTTATCTTTAATATTCGCGCGTCCAACCAATGCTTGTACGACCTGATAGCCTACGCGGTAGGCATTGGTCGCTTCCAATGTACGAATCTGGTTTTGTTCGTCGTAAGCTCCGGCTTCCGATGTGCGGTTGAATATATTGAAAACATACACTCCATTTTGTCCGATGACCGGTTCACTCAATTGATTCGGCGCGGTATAGGCGATTTTTGCATTTAATACCGGTTCCAGACCGATACCGGTGATACGCGGCGTACTCATATTGACAAACCGTACGGTATCCACTTGCGAATTCATTGCTTGTGCGTAAGCCTCCACCGAATGGAGGTTTTTCGCTTTCAGATTAGCCGCAATTTGTTCGCCTTTTTTCCGGGTGGCAAGTTCCGCTCTCAGCACCGGCGTTAGCGAGCGCAGGGATTGATAACCTTCCGCCACCGTTCCTTTGCGAACGGCGATCACAAAGACCGTATTTTTGTTACACTCAAATATGTCGGATACTTCGCCTTTGGTTGATTTTTCATAAGCCCAGCGAACCACCTGGCGTGCGTCGGTAATAGGGCCTAAATTACGGTCGGTACTGGCAACGCTGGCATTTGAAACCAATTCATAACCGGCTTCTTTGGCCGAAGCCTCGATTTTTTCACTGGTGTTATTCTTTGAAATATATTGATTCAGTTCGTTATACAGTTTGCTGTATGTCTTTGAACTGGGCGTAACCGTCGAAAGGACGTATCCGATTTTGTATTTAGGCACATTGGCTGTTTTGGCCGTTACCTTTATCAGGTGTACGCCATAAGGAGCTTTTACAATGACCGGCTGATTGAGCGCTGTGGCAAAAGCGGCTTTCTCAAATTCTTCGCCGTACATACGCGAGGCGCTAAATTCCGTCAGCCAACCCAAGTCGCCACCGCCTGTTTGTGCCGGTTGAACGGAGTATTGGTCAGCTAACGCATCAATGTCGCCCCCGGCTTTCAGGACGTTGAGCAAACTGTCGCTTAATGTTGTCAAAGCGTCGTTATTTCCGCTCTGATCCATCAGGATGATGCTGCTCACTTTTATGGAGTCAGGCGCAACCACCTTATCAACCAACTTCACCACGTGAAAACGGCTATCCCTGAATAACGGGCCTTTGATATCACCGACTTCAGCCGATGTAATAAACGGTACCATATCGGCATTCAACCCGTTTTCGGAGATATACATGTTCAAGTCTTTCTCCGACAAAAATACGTCAATATAAGGCACTTCGGGGCTGTTACTCAAAATATCGGCTATATCGGCGGAAGTCTCTAATTCCGCTTTCGTTTTTTCAATATCTTCACTGGCGTTATCATAATCTTCCTGACTTGGGAGGATATTCACGGCAATATAATCGACCACTCTCGTTTCACTTTGCTTATATTGTTCTTTCCGTTGGTCGTATAATTTTTTTATTTCGCTGTCGCTCACATTGACCAAACTATCCGAAATGGTGTTGTAAGGTTGCAAGGCATATACAATATCCGAGTTTTCGAGCGTAGCGTCATACGCATTTTTAGCTTCGAGCGGATTAGCTACAATGGCTTTCGTTAGCAGGGTTGTGTATTTCTCTTCTAACTTCTGCTGTTTGAGGTTGCGTTCCCAGAATAACCAATAATCGCGCACGCTTTCCACTTCCGAGCGGTTTTCGACCGGTACGGCGTCGATATTTTCGATTGTTTTCAGCACATTCAGCGCTCTCGCTTTGTCAAAAACACCGTTTTCATTCAGGAAGTAGGGGAATTGCTGAACCATCGGGGAGACATTTTCACCCTGAATCATATCGAACAATTCTTCCGGCGTCACGGTTATACCCGACTTTTTGTAAATTTCGCCCAACACGATTTCCTGCACCATCGAACTGTAAACGCCTTGCCTAATCTGGGTGTTGTACTCATCCGAGAGCGTGTTTGTGTTTGACCTCATTTTGTAAACCCTTGTCATCTCTTCGATCCGGGATTGATAGTCGTGATAGTTAATAGGAGTACCATCTACAGTCGCCACTTGTTCCTGCGACCCTCTTGAATAAGAAGACCCGTAATTCAACGCATCTCCGATGATAAAAGCAAACAATGCCAACCCAATAACCACCACCAATAATCCGGCTCGGTTTCTAATTTTCTCTAATGTAGCCATTCTATATCTTTACTATAATTTATTATTCTTTATTTAAGGGCACAAAGGTATAAAAAAAAAAAATTGCATAGCCATTTCTTGCCTTTTTTTTTAGTCCGAAGGCGCATTTTCTACGTTTATTGTATCAGTTTCGACGGATAACGTATCATTTGCAGCATTTTTTTTATTCTGAAAAGGGATTTCGGCGCCCGCATGATAGATTTCGTAATAGGTTAAAGTCTGATTGGCTTCGAACCCGACGCCATAATCGACAAATTCACCTCTGGTGTAACGGACAAATTGATCCGAATAGATTTTTTCCGTATCCATGTTCC
>JAISJX010000397.1 GCA_031261145.1 Tannerella sp. | reverse complement strand
GCACTTGGTCTAACACCGAATTGATGTCGTTTGCATGTTTGAATATCACCCGTTTCGTTTCCGGCTGCACTTTCGATGGCGCTTCGGCTACGATGGTTTCGTCCGTCTTATTCTCGATCGTTTTTTCCGGCTCGGTTACTACAGTTACTACTGTTCCAACTGTTCCTACCGGGGGGAGAATGTGCGGATGAGACGGAATGATATGCGGATGCTGCGGTATTACCTCATTCGCTGTTTTCTCCTCGCTTACCGGTTGTTTGTCAACGATCGGCGCCGGAGTCGCTGCTACCGGTTGTTCGGGCTGCGGCTGTTTTATCTCCTGATTGGCCGTAACTTCCTCAGCCGGTTTTGTTTCGGGCTTTGGAGCCTGCTGTTGTACATTCTGTGTCTGCTTCGGCGCATTCTTTGGCGGTCGTCCCGGTCTGCGACCAGGCTGCCCCGGTTTGTTACCTGCTACCGGCGGCGGCGTAGTCCCGTCCTGTTTCTTCTCAGCCGTATTTTCTGCCGGCTTATTGGGTTTGCGCCCTCTTTTTTTCTGTTGTTCCTTGCGCGTTTCTTTCTCTTTTTCCTTTTCCATCTGTAGTCCGGCCAAAGAAACGGCTTGTTCATCAAGAATTTTGTAAATCAAATCTTGTTTTTTTAATGATTTAACTTTTTTAACACCTAAATTCTCGGCAATGTCTTGCAGATCGGTTAATTGTTTTTCGTTAAGATCGAGAATGTTGTATTTCTGCATATTTTACAATGAATAGCAAATACGTTACTGATTTTGAAAATCAAACCAAGTACGTTGATACTTTTATCGTATTCACTTTGTTAATAATTTATTTATTTGAATAATCTGTATTTCATTTAGAACTTGTCATTATACAGGAAAATAATACGATGTTATACTGTTTCGATAAATCTCGGATATTTGATCTAATATCAAGTCTTTCAATATTCTTACAGATATTTATCTTTAAAAGATACGGATTATTTTCCACACGATTTGATTTACCTATCAATTTTCGTGGAATAAGACGGTGCAAAGATACAAATCTTTTTGGGAATAAAACAAATTTCAAAGATTTTTTTTCGCAATTAGCGCATATTTTGTTGATTTATCAATCCGGTAGCGTTCGTCGGTACGTTCTCCGACGATCCAAATGATGTCGGAAGCGTTACAAAGCAACCATGTTTGTTCTTTCTGTACAAGGCTGAATTTATGGTCGGTGAAATAATCGCTCAGTTTTTGGCGTCCCTTCATGCCGAACGGTACGAACCAGTCGCCCTCCCGCCATTTGCGTAAGGTGAGCGGAAAAGTGAGTTTGTCGTAATCGAACGTGGCGACCGAAGCGTCTTTTTCGATTTCAAAAGAAGCGTCCGTTTTCACTTTCCGGGCGCTTAATGCAACCGGATAAGTTAAGATAGTATCCGGTTCGACAGGATACGCCGTCAAGTCTTTCGGACGCTTTGTTGTAAGCAATAGATAATCACGGTCTTTCACTATCTGACAGGAAGATGCAGGCGCCTGAAAAATCTTTCCCGGTTCGCCTTGCAACGCCTCAAAAATGGAATCGGACAGTGTGCGCGTGAAGCCGTAAGGATGGATAAGTTCGTATAAAACAGTCTGTGGCGCAAATGATTGCATCAGTCCGGGGATATGGATACGCAGTTGGTCGTCCATGATGCGCTGGCGTTCTTCTTCTATCCGGTTCAGGTAGAATGTTTCGATGCCGGAGAGATGCCCGGCTGTCCGTGCAATCGTATTCCTGACCGACGGATTCAGCTCTTCCATAAGCGGTAAGATGCGCAGGCGGATAAAGTTACGTGTGTATTCGTCCGACAGGTTCGTACTGTCGGTTTGATAGGTCAGGCGCTGCTGCGAGAGCCATTCCAGAATCTCGTGGCGACTGACGGCGAGTAACGGGCGGACAAGGTATCCGTTTTTGGGGCGGATGCCGCACAACCCGCGAATGCCTGTTCCGCGGATCAGGTTCAGCAGCACGGTTTCCACGCTGTCGTCCTGATGATGCGCCACGGCAATGGCTTGCGCCTGATGCGCTACCCGCAATTCTTCAAACCACTGATAGCGTAAATCCCTTGCGGCCATCTCGATGGAAATATGTTGCCGTTCGGCGTACTCAACCGTATGAAAGCCGGTCTTAAAAAAAGGAACATGCAGATTTTCAGCTTCCTGTTTCACAAATGCCTCATCCCGGTCGGATTCTTCTCCCCGCAGGTGAAAATTACAGTGGGCGGCGATGCAGGAATAGTTGAGACGTACCAGCAGGTGGAGCAGAGCAACGGAATCCGCTCCGCCGCTTACTCCCACAATCACGGCGCCGTCCGGTTGAAGCAGTCCGTTCTTTTCGATATATGCGCGAATGGTATGAATCATACTGAAAAAAAGTAGGAACACAATTTCTTGTATCCCTACATTCATAAATATAAAATAATAATGAAAACGTTCGGAATCGTTTATTACTACCGGATAATGTGTTGCCAACCGATAGTATCAAGGCGATTCCGTCCTTATTTCTTGCTTAACGGCAATTCGGGATCAATCATGATACGTCCGCAGTATTCGCAGACGATGATTTTCTTCCGCAACTTGATATCCATCTGTTTCTGAGGTGGAATTTTGTTGAAGCAGCCGCCGCAGGCATCGCGTTGGATATCGACTACCGCCAAACCGTTATGCGCCCCTTTACGGATACGTTTAAAGGCTGTCAATAAACGGGATTCGATCGTATCCTCCAACTTTTTCGCTTTTTCACGCAATTTTTCTTCTTCCTGTCTGGTTTCGGAAATGATTTCGTCCAATTCGCTTTTCTTTTGTTCCAAGTCGCCTTTCCGTCCTTCAAAAAGTTCTTTACATTGTTTGATGTCTTCTTTTTTCAATTCGATGGCAGCGGTAAATTCCCGGATTTTCTTTTCCGCAAATTCCACTTCAAGTCCTTGAAATTCTACCTCTTTGGATAGATTATCAAACTCCCTGTTATTGCGCACACTCTCTAACTGAGCTTTGTATTTCTCAATTAAACGGGTCGATTCGATAATTTTTTTCTTCTGTGCATTGACTGCATTTTTACTTTCTTCGATTTCGGCCTGATAGTTATGAAGGCGGGTATTGAGACCGACAATTTCGTCTTCCAAGTCCTGAACCTCCAATGGCAACTCTCCGCGGAGCGTTTTGATTTTATCAATCTCCGTCATGATCGTCTGAAGTTGATACAACGAACGGAGTCGCTCTTCAACGGTGTAATCTTTTTCCGCAACCTCATTCTTTTTCGTCATTCCTATAAATATTTAACTGGGTTTGAATCCGTATTTGAAATTTGCGCTGCAAAGGTAGGAAATTTTTTTGATATGATATCAAAGAAAATTTCTTTTGTGCATATCTCGCTTTCATAGTGTCCGATTACAGCCAATAAAATCCGGTCTTCCACATTGAAAAAATCGTTGTATTTGGCTTCTCCGGTGATGAATATATCTGCGCCGTAAGTGATTGCTTCGGGGATAAGGAATGCGCCGCTACCTCCGCAGATGGCTATCTCGCGAACTTTTTTTCCGGTCAGCCGCGAATGTTTGATGCAATCGACATCGAAAATATCTTTGATGCGTTGCAGGAAAAAAAGTTCATCTTCTTCTTCCTGAAGTTCGCCGACGATGCCCGAACCGGCCTGTTTCCATGTGTTTTCCAACGGATAAATGTCGAAAACAGGTTCTTCGTACGGGTGGACGGAGAGCAACGCGCGCGTAGCCGTAAGTTTGAGGTAGGCGGGGAGAATCGTTTCGATGCGCACTTCCTTTTCGTGATGCAGTTCGTCAATCTCGCCGCAGAACGGGTGGCATCCTTCCGAAGCGCGGAACGTACCCGCGCCGTGTGCGTTGAAACTGCATGAGTCGTAGTTCCCGATGTGGCCGGCGCCGATGTTGAACAGTGCGCTGCGTACGATTTCGGCCGATGCTTCGGGGACAAACGTCACTAATTTAAGCAGATTCCCTTTTTGCGGGCTTAGGATGCGTACATTTTGAAGATTCAGCTTCTCCGCCAGTTTGTAATTGACTCCGCCGACCGCATTATCAAGATTCGTGTGAGCGGCGTAGATTACGAGGTCGTTCCGGCAGGCTTTGATGATGCAGCGTTCAATATAATTCGCACCGGTCAGTGATTTGAACGGTTTGAATGTTAAGGGATGATGCGCGATAATCAAGTTATATCCGTATTCAATCGCTTCGTCGATGACAGCTTCCGTGACGTCCAAACAAAGGATAGCCCCGGTCGCTGTTTGATTGACATTACCTACCTGTACGCCTGAATTATCATAACTTTCTTGCAGGGGCAGAGGGGCCTGTTTTTCGATTTCTTTGAGGATGTCCTTGATTCGCAGCATATCCATCTATTTTTGAGGTTCTACTTTCAGGCACAACTCCTTCAACTGCTCGTCGTCCAATACGGACGGTGCATCCAGCATCACGTCGCGTCCCGAATTGTTTTTGGGGAACGCGATGCAGTCGCGTATCGAATCCAATCCGGCGAACAGGGATACCCAGCGGTCTAACCCGTAGGCGATGCCACCGTGAGGCGGCGCACCGTATTTAAAGGCGTTCATCAGGAATCCGAATTGCTCCTGCGCCCGTTTCTCGGTGAATCCCAGCACTTGAAACATCTTGTTCTGCAATTGGCTGTCGTGGATACGGATGGAGCCGCCGCCCACTTCCACGCCGTTGATTACCATGTCGTAAGCATTGGCGCGTACAGCCCCCGCATCGCTGTCGAGCAGGGCGATATCTTCCGGCTTGGGCGCGGTAAACGGGTGGTGCATGGCGTAAAAGCGTTTCGTTTCTTCGTCCCATTCCAGCAGCGGGAAATCGACCACCCAGAGGCAGGCAAACTCGTTCTTGTCGCGCAGTCCCAACTGATTGCCCATTTCCAAACGCAACTCATTGAGTTGTTTGCGGGTTTTATTGGCGTCGCTGCCCGACAGAATCAGGATTAAGTCGCCCGCTTGGGCGTCGAAAGCCGCTTTCAGGGCTTGCAAGGTCTCTTGCGTATAGAATTTGTCCACGCTCGATTTCACCGTTCCGTCTGCCTCCACACGGGCATACACTAACCCCTTGGCGCCTATTTGCGAACGTTTCACGAAATCCGTCAGGGAGTCCAACTGTTTGCGGGTGTATGATGCTGCGCCCGCTGCACAAATGCCGCCGATGTAGGCTGCATCGTCAAACACGGGAAAACCGTGCCCTTTCAGCAGGTCGTTCAGTTCGACAAATTTCATCCCAAACCGCAAATCGGGCTTGTCCGAGCCATAATATTTCATGGCGTCGTGCCACGTCATGCGGGGAAAGGCGTCTGCGAGGGTGATGCCGCGAATGGCTTGAAACAGATGCTTAGCCATCCCCTCAAACAGTTGAAG
>JAISJX010000373.1 GCA_031261145.1 Tannerella sp. | reverse complement strand
GGGGCGGTAACGGTCTTGCAGGGCGAGTATGAAATCTGTAACCGTACGTTTTTATCCTCCCACTTGCCGCAAGGATTCAACTATGCGGGAATTATCTCATTTGCAGGCGCTATTCTTTCCAAGGGCGACCTGAATTGGGAGAATAATCCTGCGCCGATTCAACTGTTTCACGGCGATGCCGACCGGAATGTCCCCTACGATTATGTAGCTCATCACCAGTTAGGACTTTACGGTTCCAAATATATTGCGAACCGGTTGGAAAAGATGAAAATGCCTTACTATTTCTACGAAGTGGAAAATGTCAGGCACGAAATGGCTGACTGGCCGATGACGCAGAATTGGGATGAAATCCATGCATTTCTGAAAAAGTTGGTTCTCGGCAAGGAAAACCTGCGTATCCATACCGTTGTCTCTCCTACGGACAAACCGGTATTGGATAAAAAATTAGAAATGAAAGATATTGTAGGTACGAATTATTTTTAAACGAATCAAAATCCGGCGCCGCTCTTTAAAAAAATCCGAAATTTAAAGTAAACGGCAAACAAAAACAGATGTCCGGCTGTTATATAATAGTATAAATTCTAAAAATTAAAATGTTATGATTACTTTATGTGTTTGCTGTTTAATGCTTTTTCCAAGCAATTTAATAACTGATAAAAATGAGAACGTTATGAAATTTGAATTAGTAAAATTACCGTACGCGCCTGATGCACTTGAGCCGGTCATCAGTAAACAGACGATTGAGCTTCACCACGGGAAGCATCTTCAGGCTTATGTGAACAACCTGAATAATCTTATTCCGGGGACGAAGTTCGAGAAGGCTGATTTGGAAACCATTGTGAAAGAATCGGATGGCGGCATCTTTAACAATGCCGGACAGATTCTGAACCATAACTTGTATTTCACGCAGTTTTCGCCCAAGGGTGGGGGCGAACCGGCCGGAAAATTGGCCGAAGCGATTCGTGCAGCGTTTGGCTCATTTGATAATTTCAAGAAAGAGTTTGAAGCTGCCGGTGTCGGCTTGTTTGGTTCGGGATGGGTATGGTTAGCGAAAGATAGCGCCGGAAAAGTGTCCATCACCAAAGAATCCAATGCAGGAAATCCCGTCACTAAGGGCTTGACGCCTCTCCTCGGCTTCGATGTGTGGGAACACGCCTATTATATTGACTATCAAAACCGACGGGCAGACCATCTTAAAGAATTGTGGAAAATCGTAGATTGGAAAATCGTAGGTAGCCGGTATTGATTTTTGCGTCACGCAGAAATATGAATTGAATTTTTTTGAGGCTGTTTCGTCGCGAGAAAATAAGAAAAAAATAGAATCCAAAGCAATCCGGCATTTCATTTCCGCCGGATTACTTCGGATACATTCATCCTGCGCGTTATCACGCACAAACTGTCTTACAGTAATATCTTCGGGCAAAGATGGTCTTTCTCGATGTCTTTGAAATAGTTGTAAGTACCCACTTTCAGTTCTTCGCAGGCGGCTTCGTCGCAGACAATAATACCTTTCGGATGCACCTGTAGGGCGGTGATTGTCCACATCTGGCTCACAGCGCCTTCGACGGCTTGCTGCAAGGCGCGCGCTTTGTTGTGCCCATTGACCACAATCAGCACTTCTTTGGCGCCCAGCACGGTGCCGATTCCTACGGTTAAAGCCGTTTTCGGGACTTGATTCACATCGTTGTCGAAGAAACGGGAGTTGGCGATGATCGTATCGGTAGTCAGCGATTTGACACGTGTGCGCGAAACCAACGACGAACCGGGTTCGTTGAAAGCCATGTGCCCGTCGGGGCCAATGCCGCCCAGAAAGAGGTCTATGCCGCCTGCTTTTTTGATACGGTCTTCGTAAGTGGTACATTCGGCTTCCAGACAGGGGGCGTTACCGTTCAGGATATGTGCATTCTCAGGCAAAATGTCGATATGGCTGAAAAAGTTCGTCCACATAAACGAGAAATAACTCTGGGGATGGTCTTTCGGTAAACCGACATATTCGTCCATATTGAACGTAACCACATGTTTAAACGAGAGGCCGCCTTGTTGATGCAATTCGATCAACTGTTTATAGACGCCCAGGGGGGATGAACCGGTGGGCAGGCCAAGCACAAACGGCTTTTCGGCGGTAGGATTGGCATTCTTAATTTTTGCGGCGATATAGTAGGCCGCCCATTTTGACAATGTTTCGTAATCTGGTTCAATAATTAATCTCATACTCTTTTATTTATAATGATTCATTTTTGTATTTGCTCTGCCATTGCTTTGCCTAAGGCCAAACAATGTTGACAGGTATCGTTGGTCATCGCCTGTTTTTGTTCGACCGGTACGCCGACGGTTTCCCAGTTCATCGTTTCGCCGAAAGCGGTCAGTCGTTTGACGGCCATGCCGGCCCATGTGAACGAACCGAAGCAGCCGTACAAGCGGTTTTTTACATCGCGTATCTCAATCATTTTCAGGATGGAGTCGATTTCGGGGAAAAGCTGGCCGCTGTACGTCGGGCTGCCGATAATCAATCCTTTATATTTGAAAACATCCCTCAGGATATAGGACGCATGGGTTCGGCTTACGTTGTGCATGGCGATTTCGCGGATACCGTTCTCAGCAAGGGCTGTAGCAATTGCGTCGGCCATCTGCCCGGTGTTCCCGTACATGCTGCCGTAGATAATCGTTACGCCTTTTTCGCCTTCGTAGCGGCTCATGCGGTCGTACAGATCGATGGCTTCATCTTTATATTCGCGCCAGACGGGGCCGTGCGTGGGACAGAGGGTCTGAATATCCAACAGCTTCAGTTTCTGCAACACCTTTTGGACGGGATTCCCGTATTTGCCTACAATATTGGCGTAGTAACGTTGCATTTCTCTCCAATAGCGATCGGCATTCATTTCCGTATCAATGACTGCGCCGTCCAGCGTGCCGTACGTTCCGAAAGCATCGGCGGAGAAAAGGATTTTACCGGTTTCCTCGTACGCGACCATCACTTCGGGCCAGTGCACCATCGGCGCCATGTAAAACGTCAGCCGGTGTTGTCCGAGGGGAAGCGTATCGCCTTCTTTCACTTCGTATAAACCGCCGGTGATATGATAATAGCCGGACAACATTCCGAATGTCTGTTTGTTACCCACGATCTGAACATCCGGATAACGTTCCCGCAACACGCGGATACTGCCGGAGTGGTCAGGCTCCATGTGATTTACAACCAAGTAATCCAAGGAGCGTCCGTTCAGCGCTTCATCCAATTTATTAAAGAAGACATCCGCATAGCAAATATCGACCGTATCAATCAGGGCTGTTTTCTCATCTGCAATCAGGTATGAATTGTAGGATACGCCGTACGGGAGCGGCCACAGATTTTCAAAGAGGCTTTTTTGCCGATCGTTCACGCCGACATAATAGACCCCGGTAGCAATTTCTTTCATGATGTTTTCTATATTAAAATCATTTTTTATTTTTTACTTCTTTTCACGGCCCTCCATACGAAATAGGCGCCCATCAGTACAAACGGGATGCTCAGGGTTTGCCCCATATTGATTACCATTCCGGCTTCAAAGTCCTCCTGGTTATTCTTCAGAAATTCGATAAAGAATCGTGCCGTGAAGATACATATCATAAATATTCCGAAGATAAAACCTTCTTTCTTCCATGCTTCCTTTTTGAAATATAGCCACATGCAAAGGGCGAATGTCAGCAGGTAACATATAGCTTCGTAGATTTGAGTCGGATGACAGGGGGGAGTGAAAACAGGCGCTGCCCCCTGTCGCCACGCATAGAGGTTATCAACGAACCGGAATCCCCACGGTAAATCGGTGGGGTGACCGTATATCTCATGATTCACCAGGTTGCCCAGACGTATCAACGCTGCAACCAATCCTGTGGGAGTGACTAATTTGTCGAATGTCCACAACATGCTCTTATGCGATACATTCCTTGAAAATAGCCAGATGGCGATGATAATGCCGAGCACTCCGCCGTGACTGGCCAACCCGCCTTCCCACATTTTCAGGATTTCGACCGGATTGGCAAGGTAGTACTGCGGATTGTAGAACAGGCAATGCCCCAGGCGGGCGCCGAGGATGGTGCCCGCTACGGTGTAAACCAGCAACGGCTCTATCCATTTCGGATTGATACCTTCGTTTTTCCACATCCGTTCGACAATCTTGTAACCGATTGCAAAACCGAACATAAACGCCAAAGCGTACCAGCGTATCTCCCTGCTTCCAATGGAAAAGATGGCGGGATCGACCGTCCATGTAACTTCTATGAGTGGCGCCATACGTTTATACGAGTTTTCGGATTAAGTCTTCTCTTTCGCCGTACAGCATGTCAATCACCGGGAGTTCAATCATCGTATATGCGCCCGGTTTTTGTTTGAAACCGGCGCGTGCTACGGCAATCAGGATTTGCGCCGTCAGCGCAGGATTATTGATTTTCATGTTGAACTCTATCAGTTGATTCTGTGTCTTACCGGAAACGCCTTTGCGCGTAAGGTTTACGCCGTGTCCCATATCCAGCAAACTGTCCACGGAGTCCACCTGCGTTATGTGCGTTTCGTCGTGGGCAAAGTAATCGTCTGCCTTGATAGCGGCTGCTACGTCTTCAAATTTATAGCCGTCGGCCACTTCGATATAGACCATTCGGCGATGCACGCCCGTACCGGTGGGGATAGTCATGCTCAACGCCGCCTTAACGCCCTTGATGGCTTTGACGGCTACGGTGTGTCCCATGCTCATGCCCGGCCCGAAATTGGTGTAAGTGATTCCCTTGGGAACGATGGCTTCCAACAACGCGCGAACGATGGAATCGCTTCCCGGATCCCAGCCGGCGGAAATGACGGAGACGGCGCCGTGCGCTTTGGCCTCTTTATCTAATGACCGGCGTAGCTTGACAATATCGCCGTGGATGTCGAAGCTATCCACCGTATTGATGCCCAACGCCAGCGCTTCTTTTGCAAAGGTTTCGACCTGACGGGTCGGCGTTGCCAGAATCGCTACATCGACTTTTTCCAGCTTCGTAAGGCTGTCGGCGACGGTGTAAGGTTTTAATTCCAAGGGGATTTCATTCGCATTGCGGCGTACAATTCCTGCTACTTCAAAATCGGGCGATGCTTCAATCGCCTCTAATACATACTTTCCAATGTTGCCATATCCAACGATGGCGGCTCTAATTTTTTTCATACGTTCTAATCGAATCAATTTTTTTCATGTGCAAAAGTAGTGATTCTTTGGCGATCTGACAATACAGACAGGATGATTTTTTATTTTTAGGATGATTTTGAGGAAAAAGAGGGATTGCAAAACCTCGCCAACACTGTACAGGATACCGCTGATGCTCCCTTGTATTGCATATCCGAAAGGACGGGGGTGTCGTTTGTTCTCTCTTTATTATTGAGAGATTATATCTATTCTTTTAGCTTTACATAAATCATGAAAATCTCCAACATTAAATGTTATCAATGCATTAATATTGAGATTTGATAGTGTCAGGGAATTTATATCTAAAATAGGCCGTATTATTTCCGCATTCAATAGCACTTGGTCATCAAGCCAAGAATAAAGCCCTTGAAAATCACCTCCAACACCTAAATCATAATTCAACCAAATCGCCTTTTCCATATCATTTTTAATTTTAATGTTATTATTTCAAAGTACAAATATACCTCTTTTTTTTGATTTAAAAATATGGGACGGAAACAATACATTACGAAAAAAAATAGTTTACGCATGCAAGTAATCCTTGTTGCCTCCTGTTCCCATATCTAATCACTAAGCATGAGTCCCTGTTTTCACTCGATTTTTACCACTTCCGCCGGGTTACTGTTGGCGGCTTTCCACACCTGCCCCAGCACGGTGAGCAAAACTACTGCGATTACTCCCGCAATCACCCCTGCAAGCAGCCACCACGGGATATTTGTACGGTAGGCATATCCTTGCAGCCAGCGGTGCATCGCAAGATAAGCTAACGGGAGCGCCACGACGCCGGCCATGATTACCTGCGAGGTATATTCGCGGAAAAACATCCGGATAATACCGCTGACCTCGGCGCCAACGACTTTGCGGATGGCGATTTCTTTGCGGCGGCGCCGGGTGGAGGCCGTAGCTACGGCGTAAATACCGAGCAGCGAAATCAGCAGGCAAACCGTCGCCAGTACGGAAAACAGTTTAAAACCGGTCTGTTCCGATTGGTTGAGACGGTCGTACAACTCGTCTATCGGCGTCAGGCGGGCGCCTAACAGAACAGGATCGATACCGGGAAGGATATCGGTGATTCGCCGTATCACCTCCTGTTCCTGACCGGGTACGACGCGGATATACAGTATATTATCTTGCGAGAAATTGGATTGTACCGAAGACTGTCGGAAGATGGTCGGATGGATACGGCTGCGGAGCGACAGGGTGTGGAAATCTTTCACCACGCCTGCTATTTCGTATTCCTCTATCATACTAACATCATCCAAGCTATGAATAGACATCCTGATAATGGTTCCTACCGGTTCGTGAAGCCCCATGACCCGGACGGCTTCCTCATTGAGAACAATTTTATTCCCTTCAGCTTCGTTCCACCATCCTCCCATAAGCATGTTTAACTTTAATGTTTCGGCAAACCGGCTGTCGGTGGGGATGACATTGAAAGCCGGTTTATCGAGGGGCGGTTTTCCCGGCCATTCCACTACAGTAACCATTTCCTCCCTTTTAGCGTTGTGTTGAGGCTCAAAATTGGATGTAGTGATGCCTGTGATTTGCGGGATGGTTTCAAGTTCATGTATCAGGGCTGTCCGTACACTCGTTTTTATCCAGGAAAACATACCGGATAACTGTATGATTCCACTGCGGTCGAATCCCAAATCCTTTTGGTTGACAAAACGCATTTGCATCATTATCACCAATGCCGCGACAATGAATACAACACTGACGGCAAGTTGCAACGTAACAGCCATACGCCGCACCGGTTGTAGGCGTGTTTTCCTTTCCGCCAAGCGTTGCGTAGCCGTCCAGCTCAACCGCCAGAGGGGAATAAAACCGATAAACAGCATCAGCGCCATCACTCCTGCCCCACAAACAGCGAAAAGATGAATAAAAAAGGATGTTTCTATCGTACTGTTCAGCAACCCGGAAAATACAGGACGGGCAATGATGACAAAACAACACGCAAGCGCCAATGCCAGGAGGGTCGAACATGCCAGCTCGAACATCATCTGCACGATGAGTTGTCCGATTGTAGCCCCATGAACCGCACGCTGGCGCAATTCGCGGATACGTTGGTGGAAAAGGCTGAGATGTAAATTCAGGAAGTTGAATAGCGCACTAAAAATCAATAAGACACCGGCTGCGACTAACAAACGTATGAAATTCAGCGTAAACATCAAATTGGTGTTTAGCTCGTGGCGGACGTCGCTTACAGGCAGCATACGCAGCTCAATATCGGTGTTTACGCCCAACCGCGAAGTATAATCACGCAGTTGTTCTGCGAACCCGTTGATGTCTGTGTGGGCTTGTAACCTCACATACGCTTGTGTGTTATAAAAATGCCAAAAACGCATGACGTCATCGGTAAGACCTGATTCCAAATGGTAAAAAATAATAGCATCAAACGGTAAATTGCTGTTGGGCGGCGGGTCTTTCACTACCGCTGTGACTGTGTAGGGCGGATAAAAAAAGTAATATAAACTTTGTATCTGCTGCCCGATGGCTTTTTCCGCATCACCAAACAAACGTATGGCCATAGTTTCTGTAAGGACAATGTTATACAGAGCTTGCAATGGTTGTTGAGTGTCACCACTGACAAACTTTTGTGGAAAAACACTGAAAAAAGCATTGTCGGTAAGCAACGTGTGCAGCCGAATGAACGGCGTTCCCTCTGCGCTGAAAGCATTTGTCTCGGGATAAAAACCGGTAGAGGCTTCCGTAGCCGGAAACTCTTCCCGTAGCGCCCTCACCAATGGTTCCGGAACCATTTCGGTCACCTTGCCTGATTGTTTATCCACGACATAGGTACGGTAAATATGCTCCGCACCGGGATAAAAACTGTCGTAAGACATTTCGTGACGCATCCAGTAAAGCGCAGGAACGAAACAGGCAATGCCGAATGCCAGCCCGAAAATGCCGGTCAGCGACTGCGTTTTGTATTTCCACATATTGCGGGAAGCGATTTTGAAATAATGTATAAACATAGTAATTATGAATTAGAAATTTACGAGGAGTTTCAAATGAGAAAATATACCGGGCTGGTCGGCGTCACCCTGTGTTCACTCGATTTTCACCACTTCTGCCGGGTTACTGTTGGCGGCTTTCCACACCTGCCCCAGCACGGTGAGCAAAACCACTGCGATTACTCCCGCAATCACCCCTGCAAGCAGCCACCACGGGATATTTGTACGGTAGGCATATCCTTGCAGCCAGCGGTGCATCGCATAATAAGCTAACGGGAGCGCCACGACGCCGGCCATGATTACCTGCGAGGTATATTCGCGGAAAAACATCCGGATAATACCGCTGATTTCGGCGCCAACGACTTTGCGGATGGCGATTTCTTTGCGGCGGCGCCGGGTGGAGGCCGTAGCTACGGCATAAATACCGAACAGCGAAATCAGCAGGCAAACGGTTGCCAGTACGGAAAACATTTTAAAACCGGCCTGTTCCGAACGATTGAAACTGTCGTACAACCCATTGAGCGTCATCAGCCGGAGATCGGCAAAAGAAGGATCGACGCCGGGAAGGATAGCGGTGATTCGCCGTATCGCCTCCTGTTCCTGACCGGGTACGACGTGTATATACAGGATGTTGTCCATGGCTATCCTTGACTTGGATGTTGAGAGGGATTGCCGAAAAATGGTCGGAGGGATGTGACTGCGGAGCGACAGGGTATGGAAATCGTTCACTACACCCACCACTTTAAATTCCACATCAAATTCCTGCATGGCAAGCTCAAAATCAACATTATCAATAGACAAACGAATAATGGCGCCTACCGGTTCGCTAAGCCCCATCACCCGGACGGCTTCTTCGTTGAGAACGATATTTTGCTCTGTACCTTCTTTCCACCATTCACCCATCAGCATTTTCAACCGGAATGTTTCGCCAAACCGGCTGTCGGCAGGGATGACATTGAATGCCGGATTTTCGTCCGGCGATTTTCCTGGCCATTCCACTTTCGTGATCATTTCTGCCGCCTTAGCATTGTGTTGCGGCTCAAAATTGCTTGTGGTGACGCTTTTGATTTGCGGGATAGCGGCAAGTTCATTGATCAGGGCTGTCCTCAGATTCATTTGCAAATAAGGAGGCAATCCGTGCAACTGTATCGTTCCATCGCGGTCGAAGCCCAAATCCTGACGGTTGACAAAACGTATTTGCATCATCACCACCAATGCAGCGACAATGAATACAACACTGACGGCAAGTTGCAGGGTGACAGCCATACGCCGTAACACCGGCTGTTCGGTTCCGGTTATTTTTCTTTTTGACAGGTATCGCATGGCCAGATGGCTCTGCCGCCAGAAAGTAATAAAACCGATGAGCAGCATCAACACCATCATACCTGTTCCGCAAACAGCAAAAAGTAGTATCAACAGCGGCATTCCCATCTCAATACCCAACAGCCCGGAAAAAACGGGACGGGCAAGGACCACAAAGCAACAGGCAAACAGCAATGCCAGGAGGATTGAACATGTCAACTCGAACAGCATCTGCCGAACAAGTTGCCCGCCCGAAGCGCCATGCACCATGCGCAGGCGCAACTCGCGGATGCGCTGGCGGAAAAGGCCGAGATGCAGGTTCAGGAAGTTGAAGACCGCGCTGAACAACAACAGTATCCCGGCTGCGACGAACAACCGTATGAAATTCAGCGTAAATGGCGTATCGGCGTTTAACCGGTGGCGGACATCGCTTACAGGCGCTATCCGCAGTTCAATAGTGGGGTTTGCATCCAACCGTGTGGGGAAATCACGCAGTTGTTCCGCAAGATAGCCGACGTCTGTGTGGGGATTTAACTTTACATACAATTGCGCGGTGAATTGTACCCATTGCAGTTCTTCGGGAATAGTTGCAATACCTGGCAGCAAATCGTGAAAAAGGATGGCATCAAACGGCAAATTAGTATTGGATGGCGGGTCTTTCACCACGGCTGTAACCGTGTAAGGCGGACCGAAAAAGTAAAATGTACTTTGGAGCTGCTGCCCGACGGCTTTTTCCACGTCACCAAACAAACGTATGGCCGCACTTTCCGTAAGGACAATGTCGTACATAGTTGGCAATGGTTGCCGGGCGTCACCGCAGACAAACTCCTGCGGAAAAACCCTGAAAAAAGTGCTGTCGCTATTCAGTGTGCGCAACCGGATATGTGACGTACTCTCTGTCTTGCAGTTATTGAACTCGGTAAAAAAAAGAGTAGAGGCTTCCGTTCCCGGAAACTGATCGTGCAGTTTTTTTTCCACAATGCTCGGAACCAGTTCGTTCACCTTACCCGATTGTTTATCCACGGCATAGATGCGGTAAATATGCTCTGCATCGGGATAGGAACTGTCGTAAGACGTTTCGTAGCGCATCCAGTAAAGCGCAGGAACGAAACAGGCCAAGCCGAATGCCAGCCCGAAAATGCCGGTCAACGACTGTGTTTTGTATTTCCACATGTTGCGGAAAGCGATTTTGAAATAATGTGTAAACATAGTAATTATGGATTATGAATTAGAAATTTACGCGGAGTTTCAAATGAGAAAATATACCGGGCTGGTCGGCGTCACCCTGATGGTAGAGGCCGGGACGGGCTACGCGATCCCATTGTACCAACTTGGAATAGTCGGGGATGGAAGTCACATTCAGTTGATTCCACTTTTCCCCGTCTGTGCTCCAACTGAACGCGCACGAATAACCGCCGCTCACTTCAATCCGCAAATAAACGGGAAGTGTCTGAGCCTCCAAATCAATGTCCTGTGAGATTTGATTTTTTCCGTTGCTAATGCTGAGAACAAGTTTATCGTCTTTGTATCCCCACACCACGAAGTGGTTTGCGCCGCCATACAGCGTAAGCCCTTTCAGGGAGGCATTGTTATTCAGTACGGCTGTCTCATATATATAATGTGGGGCGGTTGGGCGCAGGCATAACGCTGTGCCGTTGTCGTTTCCGTCTTTAGATTTCCCGCTGAGGGACAGTGCGCCGTCTTTGATTTCGATTTGCGGGTCGGCATACACATAGTTCCATGTCCAGTCGTTTCGCAGTTTAGCCCCGTCGAAGGTGTCTTCAAAATCCGGTACGGGTTGTTGCACGGTATGCGGGAAGGGCGCGGGTTGCTGCGCGGACGCCGTTTTGCCGGCAGCAAAGTGAACCCAGCCATCATCTCCCACCTTCATCTCTTGCAGGATGGGTTGGCGTCCGGCGAAAAAGCGTTCTCCGGTAAAGTAGGCATGACACAGATAGAACATGCGTCCGTCGGGCGTAGTGATTGCCGTGCCGTGTCCGCACGAAAGGATATCGCCACCCCCGTGCAGGATGGGGTTTCCTTCGTATTTCCCGTAAGGGCCTTTGAAGTCCTTCGACCGGGCTACATAGACATCATAATCGCTCCGAGGCCCGCAACAGCCGTGGGCGGCGTAAACAATATAATAGTAATCTCCTTTCTTGAAGATATATTGTCCCTCCATGCCGATGCGTTCCGTATCCACTAACAGCGAAAAAGGTTCGCCCTCCAACCGCAGGCCATCGGCGGAAAGGCGGCCGGCCAACAGTTCAATGGGACGCTGGTCTAATCCGTAAGCCTTCCAGACGATATACAGTTCGCCCTTGTCCTCAAACACGAAAGCGTCAATCGCTTCCTTGCCAAAGGGAACCAGGAGACCGTGGTCGGTAAATTCGTCCGTCGGTTTATCGGCCGTTGCCACTCCGATGAACGACACGCCGTCCGTCTTGCGGCGGGCTGTATAATAGCAATATACCTTGTCATTATGATAGAACAGTTCAGGCGCCCAGAAGGAAGAGATCGTCCATTCGGGCTGGTGATTAAAAATGTGTCCGGTCTGTGTCCAATTGACCAAATCTTTGGAAGCGAACATGGGATAGAACGGCGCCCACTCCGACGAGGTGCCGGTAGCATAATACGTATCGCCAATCCTGAGAATGGACGGATCGGCCACATCGCCGGGAATAACAGGGTTTGCGTAGTACCCCTCAGGCACTTGCGCCGTCATATTCAATGCCATCATGCAAATCATAAAACCAGATAAAATAAATCTTTTCATACTTAACACAATAGACTTTAACAACTCCTTTTC
>JAISJX010000355.1 GCA_031261145.1 Tannerella sp. | reverse complement strand
AAATTAACTTTGGCTGTTCCGGCCGTCAGTTTATCCGCAGCCATCGCCCAGTTAGTCGAAAAAAGGATGGACAGGATAAAAATTAAAACTGTAAAATTTTTTAATGTTTTCATACGTATATACTATATTTATTTTATGAAATTTGTTTTAACTAAATGATAATTAGGTTTGTCGCCCATTGTTATTTTGATAACTCCTCCGTTTACGATGTCTTGATGATTCAGAACGGTTGAGTCGTATTTCCGGCCGTTCAGTTCGATGCTTTGCACATAGCAATTCGCGGGTGCGTTATTGACCGTTTCGACCGTAAAAGTATTTCCGTTTTCGAGATGGATAACTGTTTTGTCGAACACCGGACTTCCGATCACATATTCGCCCGAAGCGGTGAAGACAGGATAAAATCCCATCGCTGAAAAGATATACCAGCCCGACATCTGTCCGCAATCCTCGTTTCCAATGATTCCATCCGGCTTATCGGTGTAAAATTCCGTCATAATCCTTCGCGTAAGCCGTTCCGTTTTCCACGGTTGGCCGACGCAGGAATACAAGTAGGCGATGTGGTGGCTCGGTTCGTTACCATGCGCATATTGCCCGATGCAACCGGTCAGATCGACCAATACGTCCGGATCGGAAGCATCTGTTTCGAGCGAAAAGAAAATATCCAGACGGTCAATAAACGCTTCCCGGCCTCCCAACATTTCGACTAAACCGCTGACATCATGTGGCGCCAGCCATAAATACTGCCAAGCGTTCCCCTCGGCGTAATCGGTTGCCCACGGGCGAGTGGATTTCAGCGGATTGAATGTCGGATTCCAATCGCCGTTAGCCATTTTACCGCGGATGAACCCGGTTTCCGTATCATAGTATAATTGATAATTTTTCGCCCGTTTCCAAAAATAGGTGTAATCATCTGTTTTTCCAAGGCTTTTGGCCATCATGGCGATACTGGCATCACCAATGGCGTATTCAAGCGCTGTTGCAACAGGACGATTTTTCATGACATCGGAAGGGATAGGTTTCAAATCCCTTACATAATCTAATCCGCGAACGTCGCTCATAGCAGTTGTTTTCATGGCATGGAACGCCCGTTCGGGATCAAATCCTTTACAGCCTTTGATCCATGCTTCGGCGATCACTTGAAAACTGTTGATACCTACCATCGTACCGGTATCGTATCCGCGCAAATGCCAAATCGGCAGCACCCCGGTTTGGTCGAAAATAGCCAACATGCTGTTTACGAAATCTCCGACACGGTCGGGGTTGGTAATAGTGAATAAAGGATGAGCGGCGCGGTAGGTATCCCACAACGAGAAAATCGTGTAGCTATCGAACGATGCTTTTTTATATACATTCCAGTCGGCGCCCCGGTAATCCCCATTATGGTCGTTGAACAGCGACGGGTGTATCATCAGGTGATACAATGCGGTATAAAATATCCGTTTATCGGCTTCGCTTTGCGTTTCGACCTCAATTTTCGCCAGTTCTTTTTCCCATTTATCTTCGGCCTGCTGTTTTACTTTCTCGAAATCCCAGCCGGGAATTTCAGCTTTGATGTTCGCCAAAGCATTTTCGGCGCTGACCGGCGAGATCCCGACTTTCAGCGACACGACGCCGGGTGAGTTTTCAAAGCTAATCAGTCCTTTTACGGCCAAACCTTTTCCTTTTTTTGCAGGTAAAAGTTGGGTTTCGTTGTAAACAGCGAAATCATTCAGCGGCACGGAGGATTGAATGGCGAAAAATACTTGTTGCTTTTTCGCCCAACCGGATGATGAACGATACCCTTTCAGCGTATATTTATCAACCCGTTCGATGTACGATTCCGTTGTCTTATCGTTAATTCCATCCACCAGATCAATGATGATACGGGCGTTTTTCCCGGAAGGAAACGTATATCGGTGAAAACCGGCGCGTTCCGTAGCCGTCAATTCCACTTCCACGCCGTAATCATCTAATTTCACGGCGTAATATCCCGGCCTCACCTGTTCATTCTGATGTGAATAGAGCGAAGAATATCCGCTGAAGCGTTGTGTTTCGACGCCTTTATCCAACCGGACTTCACCCATGTACGGCATAATAAGGATATCGCCTAAATCGCCGATTCCCGTGCCGCTCAGATGTAACTGGGGGAAGCCGATAATGACACTATCGCCGTAGTTGTATCCTGAACACCAATCCCAGCCTTTGTAAAAATTGGACGGCCCCACCTGAACAGCGCCGAAAGGGACGCTGGCGCCTACAAACACATGCCCGTGCCCCCCGGAACCGATATAGGGATCGACATAACCGGTGTAATGTTGGGCATTGGCAATCTGAACACTCATTATTAAAAGCAGTATCCAACCGGACTTACCGCATACTAAATTTTTGCCTATCATAATCAATTAATTTATTTGTTTCGTAAAATATCTGTCGCATTCACTGAAATAATATCCCCTTTTTGAGTTTTGTAAACTTTCCGGAAATTTCCCGAACGGAGGTGTAATTTGCCGCCTAAAGTCGATTGAATCTCGGCGTTTGTTAATTTCCCTTCTTTCCATGCCAAGTCAATGATGAATCCGCCTCTTGCCCGCAGACCTTTGACGGAGCCGGTTTTTGCAATGGCTTGCGGGAGGGCAGGCAGTAACTGCACTTCATAACTTCCGTCAGACAGTTGCAATTGGCTTTGTACCAACATCTCGGCAATGGCGGCGGTTGCGCCGAAGTTACCGTCAATCTGAAATGGCGGATGGTCGTCAAACAGGTTGGGCAGGGTTTTCTGGCTTAGCAAAACGGACAGCAATTTATAAGCATGGTCGCCGTCTTGTAAGCGATTCCACATGTTGATTTTCCAAGCCAATCCCCAGCCGGTGCCATCGTCGCCGCGTGCGTTGAGCGTTTTGCGGGCGGCTTCGGCAAGTGCGGGCGTTCCTCCCACTGTTATTTGATTACCCGGATGCAAGCCGAACAGATGGGATGTGTGGCGATGATGAGGCTCTGCTTCTTTGTAGTCCTCCGCCCATTCCAGGATACGTCCGGTTTCTTTGCTGATTTGTATGGCAGGCAAGCGTTTCAGCGTCTTTTCACATTCATTGCGGAAGGCTTTGTCCGTTTTCAATATTTTTGACGCTTCGATGCAATTGGTCAATAAGTTATGAATGATTTCCAAATCCATGGTTGCTCCGTAGGTAAATACCGAATGTTCGCCGTTGGGCAGGATAAACGTGTTTTCGGGCGAGTAGGAGGGATTGGTTACTAATTTCCCTGCGTATGCTGTTCCTGCCGGCGCTTCCACTAAAAAATCCATGATGAAACGGGCGGCGCCTTTCATCACAGGATAAGCGCGTTGCGCCAAAAAGTCCTTATCACCCGTATAGGCGTAATGTTCCCACGGGTGTTGGGCGAGCCACGCCGACCCCATGGGCCAAATGCCTTGCGGACCGTCGGCTGGCGCGGTGAATCCCCACGCATCGGTCAGGTGATGAACTACCCATCCGCGAGCGCCATAGATTACTTCCGCGCTACGCTCACCCGGTTTAATCATCACATTCATCAAATCGAAAAGAGGCGTATGCAATTCCGACAGATTGGTTATTTCCACGAGCCAATAGTTCATCTGGAAATTAATATTCGTATGGAAATCCGCATTCCACGGGGCGTTCATCTGCCATGCCCAAAGTCCCTGAAGGTTAGCAGGCATACCGCCCGGACGGGACGAGCCAATCAGCAGGTAACGTCCAAACTGGAAATACGTCTCCACTAATCCCAAATCGGGATTACCTGTTTTTCGCGCCAGATTCAGCCTTTCGTTGGTCGGAAGCGATGCAATATCCGGCGAAATCTCGGCAAGATTCAGTTCTACCCGATTGAAATAATGTTGATGGTCGGCGATATGTTCCGATTTGAGTTGTCCGTAATCTTTTTCGGTCGCTTTGGCGATGGTTTCGGCGCATTTATTGACAGGGAATCCCGAAGGAGTATGGATTCCCTTTGCCAGATTTTCCATGCCCGTGTAATCGGTCGCTCCGGTAATATACAATGTCAGGGCATCCGCATTGCTGACCGTAAGCAGGTTGGAATGACCGAAGTCGTCGTGTACGAATTTGACGACACCGTTTTCGGCTACGGCTTTCACTTGTGCTGCGAAACTGATGCCGAGATAAACGCCTTTTTCATCTTTGCCGTAGAATCTTCCCCTGAGCAGAAGGGAGTTCGGGTCGGAGGAGATGGCTTCGCATTGGGCGTCTTTTTCTCGTTTCAATGTCAGGGAGAGATTGATTTTGTTCTTTTTATCCGATGTAATCCGCACAACAATCACATTTTCCGGTGCGGATGCAAATTGTTCGCGGGTGTAAGTGACCCCGTCGGCGGTATATTTCGTGGTGGCTACAGCCGTGGAGAGGTCGAGGCTGCGGATGTAGTTTTCCGCTTTTTTGTCGGGGGTGTCAAACCATAATTCGCCCAACGACTGGTACGATTTGACGCCTCTGGGATTGCCCATCATGGTTTGTTCGGCTAATTTCACGGCTTCGTTGTTCTTGTTTTCAAACAACAGGCGTCGTACTTCCGGCAAGGCTTTCAGTCCTTCCGGATTGTTCGGGTCTAAGGGATAACCGTCCCACAGCGTATTTTCGTTCAGTTGGATTCGTTCGTCCGCCACGCCTCCGAATACCATCGCGCCTAATTTCCCGTTGCCAAGCGGCAAGGCTTCTTCCCAAACCTTTGCCGATTGCCGGTACCACAGCACGTTTTTTCCGTCAGGTTTGACGCCTTGCCCTGAAAATTCAGCCCTGTCTGTCCAACCGGCAGTAATCCCGATTTTACGTTTGCTGGCTTCCAAACCGCTTGTCTGAACTACTTTTTTGATAGTTCCGTCAGGGTTGTAATATAGTTTGTCGAAGCAAATAGAGCGCAAGTTCCCTTGTTTGGAAATATCGCAATTGTGGTAGAACAGGTACCATTCGCCTTTGTATTCAACGATAGAGCCGTGGTTTGTATCCGAACTGACCTTATCGAGGAGGATACCCTGATATTTCCATGGACCCAAAGGGCTGTTGCCGGTGGCGTAACGGAGTTTATTGTTGCCGCGGGCATTATCTGCATACGACAGATAATAAATTCCGTTTCTTTTGTGTACCCATGCGGCTTCGTGGAAATCTTCCAGTCCGACCATGTCTTGCAGTGGTCCGTCCAATTCCAGCATATTGTCCTTCAACTTTCCGGCTTTGCATTTGGAGCCGCCGCCGTAGTAGAAATACGCTTTGCCGTCGTCATCCATAAATACGCAGGGGTCAATCATGGCAAAAGAATCAATACCGGCAAAGTAACCCTTTACTTCAAAATCTTTCACGGGGCTTTTGCTGGTTGCAACGCCTACTTTCCACGTATTGTTCCAATCCGTTCCGCTGGGATGCGGGAAGTAAAAATAGTAAGCGCCATTTTTGTAAACACAGTCCGGCGCCCACATGAAACCGCCTTCTTTGCGTCCCCATGGCACCTGACTTGAGTTGAGTATCTCGCCGTGGTCCGTCCAGTTTTCCATATCGTCGGTAGAGAAGACATGGTACTTGTCCATCAGGTCGCAGCCTCGCGGCGGGTCAACGTCGTGCGACGGATAAACATACAGCCTGCCGTCTTGCCATACATGGGCGGAAGGGTCTGCCGTATAGATATGACGGATAAAAGGGTTATTTTGTCCTCCTGCAAAATGCGCCGACAAAATGAGCACAACACTCAATAATAGTTGTTTCGAGCCTTTGAAAAATGATGCTTTCATGATATATTGTTCATATTAATTGTTCATTATTCTAATGATTGTCCGCGATGTTCCCTAACCTGCGGGACTTGGAACTATTGCAGATATTCATATTATTCTTATTCCGAGCCTAAATTATCCTTTACAATTGAGTTTTTCGATTTATTATCAATCCGTACTTTCCCCTTTACCGTGTTTTCGCTGACAATTGCCCGTACTTTTTCGCCAAGGGCAACTTGCGGATTATCGGCAATGAAATCGCATCCGCGAACAACCAGCGTACCTCCGTTAGCTTGAATGGCGCTGCGTCCTTCTTTGTTTCTGTCCCATTGCACAAAAATACAGTCGGAAAAGCCCACCGTTCCACGCCCGTTGATTTTTGCATTTTGGTTGCACGGTCCCCAAAAAGCGCAATTGACAAACCGTACATTTCCATGATTGGCGTCGGTTACAACCACCATCGTAGGGTCTTCTCCTTCCATGGCGACAAATTCGCCGTTGGTAATCAGCAATCCGAAAGGAGCGCTCTGTTCCACCAATACAGATGTGTGGCAGGCGTCCGCGCCGATTCCAAGGAAGTTGCCGTTGCAGGCTCCCTGGCTGCCTTGGCTTGCCCCGAATTTATAACCCACCCGGTAGCCGAAGCAAAAGGTATTGAGCACATAATGCCAGTCTGTACGTTCAAAAATAAAGGCTTCGCCGTTTGCTTTCTGCCAGTTTAAAAGCGCCGGTTTCATACTCCACCACGGATTCCAGTGTACGTTTTCAATTCGACCTATGTCGTAGATTCCATCAACGTAGATGCCTCTGCGCAAAGGTTGTCCGCTGATATTGCGTATCAGGGCGCGTTCGTTTTTCGAGGCGTCGATGGCGTTGTACGGGTTGAGCAGTTCCACGTCCAGCAGAGCCGGATTTTTCCCGCGCATGGCAATCGCCCACGGATAGGCGTCAGGCTCTTTTTCGGGGTCTTGCAGCGACCAATACAGAAGT
>JAISJX010000341.1 GCA_031261145.1 Tannerella sp. | reverse complement strand
AATCCAGAATGGTTTGCGCAAAATCTTTGCCGTGCAGGATACAGTCCGCCACGGCAACGGTCAGCACGGTGTCGTCCGTGAAACGACATTCCGGCGAAAACAGCGGGAAGCGGATAGTTTTGATGTTGTTGCCGCGCCGTTCATACACCGAGCCGATTACATCGCCCGCAATGGCGCCGATAAGTGTTTTTGATTTCGTAGTCATCGAGTTTTATTTTTTTTCCGCAAAGATACAAAAAAGGTATGTGAAACCATACATAACGGCACGTTTATGCTGATAACAGAATCGTAGCGGACTCCTGAACAGATTACTGCATTTACGGCAGAAGATGTTATAACAGATGGGTTGTAAAGGTTTATCTATTATCGCATATACTACGAAAGCAATGAAAGCCGCGCCATCAGATAACTGACTGTTGATTCTGCGCCTTGATTCAGGTTGATATTGTTCTCTTCCAATCCGTCGTAGCAACCGCCGGTGGCCGGATTATAAATAATCTGGTGAAGGTGATTATTCCCCTGAAACCAGTCAAAGGCCATTCGCTGTTTTTTGAGATATTCCGTCTCTTTAAACACTGTATAAAAAGTTTTTAAGGCGATAACCGTACCGGCTACATCGACGGGTTGTTCGCCGAATTTATGGTTTTCTCTCTCCTTGGGCAACCAGCTCTGATTCGGTATTACTTTAATCTGGCTTTCCGTGAATATCTTTCCCAGTAAAAAATCAAACGATTCCCGGGCGATTTCTTTATAGAGGGTATTTCCGGTGGCTAAGTGCGCGTACAATAAACTTTCGGGTAAAACGCTGTTGTCGTAGGTCAAACAGTCCTCAAACCACGACCAGTCGCCTTTGTTATTTCGGTGATAACAACCAACCAATTTGTCGGCTAACCGGCTTATCAAGGACGAAATATCCGTCGATGGGAATTTACGGTAATAATCACACAAGCCCTTAATCACAAACGCAATGCTTCGCGGAGACTGTATCTTCTCAACCATCGGAAAAGTCTGTTTGAAAATCTGAATGGCATCTAAAGTCCACAAATCCGGAAATTTGCCGGCATACGAAATGAAATAACCCAGGGCGCAAATGGCGCGCCCATTGCTGTCTTCCAGACTTACTTCCTGATTTTGTGCTGTAAAAACAATCTCTTTATCGACATAATTCAGGAAAGACCCGTCCGGTTGCAAGCAGTGCCGGATAAAAGACAAATAGTTTTTGATATATTTTCCGCAAGACAAGTCTTTCATTTCAACATACACCTTACACAGAGCCATTAAGGCGCGTGCATTATCATCCAAAGTGTATCCGGTTTTAACATCCGGGCGGTTGCCGCGTGCGAACTGAACCATGGCGAAATTGCGGCTCATTCTTTTAATATGTTCCGTATTGACAGCCGGTAAGGAATAAACCGGCGACTTCTTCAGCCCCAATTTTTCCGTAAACAACAGGGCGTGAGCAATCGCTGAGTTTTCCCAGGCGGTTGACGCCATTTTCTGCAATCCGGCGATTCGCATCCTCGACCTTAAATTTTCACTGGAAAGCAAGCGGTTGGTTGCATTGGCTAACTGAGTGGAATCTTTGAAATCGAAAATAATTCCCGAATTGTCTTTCAAAAGTTCCAAAGCATGAGGAATAGGCGTGGCGACAATGGGGCATCCGCAACTTAATGCGTAAACAAAAGTACCGCTAACGGCCTGATTGGGATCGGACGAAGTAAACAGATAAATGTCTGTCAATTGCAGGTATTCAAGCAATATCGGAAGGTCCAGATACAGATTCACAAACCGTACCGAATCGGTCAATCCCAAGTCGGTTACTTTTTGTTGAAGCATTTCCCGGTATTTTTCGCCCTCGGTTTTGAGGACGGTCGGATGCGTTTTTCCGATAATTAAAAAGATCACGGACGGATCTTTCCTGACAATTGCAGGCAAGGCATCTAAGGTCGTTTCAATACTTTTGCCGGGACTCAGCAGTCCGAACGTGGAAAGTACGCGACGGTTGAAAACTTTATATTTTTCCTTCAGCGTTCTTTTGTCGCTGTGCGACACCAAATGTGTCCCGTGAGGGATAATATTTATCTTATTTTCCTCTATTTGATACTCCTGTTGTAAAATACGGGCGGAAATTTTCGTCATAACGATCACGGCCGAACAAGCCGCAATGACTTGACGGAGATATTGTTCCAACGAACGCTCCGGATTCGGCAATACGGTATGGAAAACCATAATAACCGGTTTTGTAATCGCCTTTACAAATTGCAGAAATTCAGCCTCATGCGTCGCAAAAAGTCCGAACTCATGCTGTATGAGAACCAGCGAAATCTCGTCGTCACCCTCAATTTCCCCGACAATACGCAGAAAATCGGATTCATCCGATGTATTCAACGTATATTTCACCGTATCGGAATACTCATGCTGTTCGGTTGGAGATTCTAATGCACAGACCTTTATTACATACGATTCGCCAAATTTATTCATAATGGCATGTATCAAATCATTGGAAAAAGTGGCGATACCACATTCTCTGGGCGGATAAGTTGTTATACACAATATTTCTTTCATTTCCCGTAAGATATTAATTCTTTTACTAAATCTTTTATCTGCACCGATACGCAAGCGACACATTTGTCCGCAGCCCCATAATAAATATACAAAGTATCTCCAAATAAGGCTGTTCCGGTTGGAAAGCATACTTGATTAACCACACCCGTCAGTTCATATTCGGTTTCGGGGCTGAACAGCGGATAAGGCAAGCGGGCGATTTCAATAGCCGGGTTTTCAAGGTCTAACAATGCGGCGCTCGCCGAATACAGGTATCCTTCCGGCGTATCGCGTACACTGTGATAAATCATCAACCAGCCTTCCGGCAATTCAACCGGTGGACATCCCGCACCGATGTAACTGGATTCATGATCATATTTCGGCTCAAAAATGATGTGTTGCGAAAAATCCAGAAAATAATTTATCCAGAAATCATACGTCAAATCTTCCAATTTATCCACGCTAACCAATTGAATATCCGGCTTAATACGATGCAAAAAACAAAATTGACCGTTTATTTTACGAGGGAAAAAAACTATATTCTTATCCGTCAGATACACTTTTTTCCCTGAATCCGTATGGTCTTCCCGCTTGTTATAAGTCCTGAAATACTTGTCATTGTACGCCCCTTTCGACATGATCAGCTCCTTAAATTGGGAATACGTAAATTCGGAAGTAATAATCCCCTTCTTTGTAAACTGTTTTAAATCACGGGACAGAGCCAATGCACCCACAGCGCTGACACCGTCATAAGCCGTATAAGTGATATAATAGGTGTCCTCTATTTTTACAATTCGCGGGTCTTCAACGCCTTTGCTCTCATACTCGAACTGAGGATACAGCAAAGGTTCTTCATCGCGCTGTACCACTTTCAGCGGGCCATCCAGACGACAATAGCCTATGGTTGAATGATTACCTTCCCTGACAGCCCGGTACAGCAAGTGTACCGTTCCTCCTTCGGCAATGACAGCCGGATTCATCACGCCTTCATTTTCAAAAGCGAAGTTCGTTTTTTCGAGGATAATCCCTTCTCGTTTTACATTTACCATTACCATTGGGGTTTTAAATTGAGGATTGCATCCTGTTTACTCGTTTTTTCTCTTTGATAATCCGTTAATACTTTGGCGCCTCCACCAGCGGACTTCTCTTTTCTCTTTTCTTTTTTACTTTCTTTTCCTTTCATAGCGGACAAAGTTAGGCATGAAACGGGAAAAAATTATAGGACTTTTTCACTTATTTCCGGTACTTTTTCAGAAATCGGCTTGGGGATAGCCGGGCTTTCTTTTTGAAAATACGGGCAAAATAAGAAGCGTCTTCAAAACCCAATTGAAAAGATATTTCATTAATATTCAATCCGCTATAAAGCAATAAACGTTTGGCCTCGGTTATTTTCAAATCCAGTAAAAGCTGTTTGGCGGAAACGCCTGTAAAATCGTGGCACATAGCATTTAAGGACATCATCGAAACATTCAGCGTGTCTGCATATTGATCCATCGGCTGTATTTTAAGTTCGTTTGTCAATATCAATTCTTTGAATTGCCGGAAGGTATGGTTTGTATCATCCGAGGAATACACTTCACTATGTATTCTTTTGGCAATCAAAGAATAAAAATATTGAATGGAAGCCATTATTTTATTAAGCGAACCCTCTTCATCCAATTGACAATCTTTGATAAGGTTTTCAAACACAAGTTGAAGCAAAGAAATTTTACCTTTCTCAATATCAATATACGGCTTTGAAAATTCAATACAGAGCTGGGAGGCCAAGGATTTGGCAAACATAAGGACATATCCTTTACAACCGTCGGGATATGTGCAATTGTTTATCTGATCAGGGTTTACTAAAAATATCCTTCCGCTCCGGATCCTGTGTTCGTTAAAATCAATAACTTTGAATCCTTTCCCCTGAACGAACCAAACCATTGAATAGAACGTTTGCCGGTGAGGTTCAGCTATTTTTATAGCCCGCATAGCGTCTAATGTGCAGGCATAATAGGCGATATGTTTGGCCGGAAGAAACAGGCGGTCGGATAAAGTATATTCTTTTAACATCGGGTAAAGATACGTATTATTTTTCGGAAAAGCAACGGAAATAAGAATAAAATACGTAGCGATTCTATTAAGATTGTGGCAGAAAGAATCATTTTCTCTCTCAAAACTCCCCAATCAGCCCGTATTCCTGTGTTACGCAAAAAAGTTGGCTGTAGATATGGAAGCCGGGGCGGTTGGTTGAAATCTTGCGGTTGAGTTGCAGGATGGGATGACCGGCAT
>JAISJX010000332.1 GCA_031261145.1 Tannerella sp. | reverse complement strand
TACTTATGCTGATGGACACCGAAGGCAATCGCGAAATCATCAACGAAGGAGAATACAATATTTGGGATGCCATGCCGGTTCGCCCGCGCGTTGTACCGCCTGTATATCCCGACAATATTGAATGGCCTGCTTACGAAGACCGCGAAAATCCGAAACCGGGTATCCTTTACAGCAACAATGTTTATGAAGGCGTTCCCGACGAAATGAAAGGAAAAGCCAAATTCTTGCGTATCTGGTCAATCGATCATAAAACCTATACACATTGGCACAAAAGAAATTACGTATCGTCCGGACCGGAAATATCCGCCGTACAATCGGAAGGAATCAAGAAAATTATCGGTACGGTGCCCGTTGAAGAAGACGGTAGCGTCAACTTCCATGCGCCAAGCGGCATCGCCTTGCACTTTCAATTGTTGGACGAAAACCAAAGGGCGTTGCAGACCATGAAAAGTTTTACCGGCGTGCAACCGGGAGAAAGTCGCGGTTGTATGGGTTGTCACGAATCGCATACCCGGACGCTGGCTGATTCCAAAATGGGAAAGGCCATGCGCCATCAACCCGAAAATATTACGCCGGTTCCTTGGAAAGACATCAGTGTCGGTTATGAACGCTATGTGCAAACCGCACTCGATAAATATTGTGCAAAATGTCATCAAGATCCATCCCATCCGGGATTCAAGGCATTCAATGCCACCCTTCGTCCGGGCTTCCTCGGATTCAAGGAACCGTATATCACTTTACTCGGCAATCCGACTTGGAGTCACAAGTACAAAGAAGCCAAAAGGGAAGAAGGTAAAGGCGGTTACGGATGGGCGGATATAATTATGGTGGAAGGCTTCAGCACAGTCGATACCGAAGCTTACTCCACAGTGCCACCAATGACCAAACTGTCTTATAAGAGCCGGTTGGTAGCATTGATGGCAAGCGGCAAACACCATGGCGTGAAAGTCGATGACGAAAGCCTTTTGCGCGTTATCCATTGGGTGGATGCCATGGGGCCGTTTTACGGAATCGAAGAACTGCGTCAAATGGAAGATCCTATTTTCCCGGGAAGCACATGGCTGTCGCAAAAACCAAGGGTACAGACAGCGCCGATGGTTCCGCGTCCCGGTCCTTTCGACCCGTTTGAAACAGATGATGCTTATTGTACCCCGGCTGTTGAAGATTACAATAAATTGCCGGCAGTCGTGATTAGAAAATAAAATGTCTGAACCATGATTTTTACAAGATTTTTAAGATTCACAAGATTATAATCATGGCAATCCTAAAAATCTTGTAAAAATCATGGTTCAGACAACCTAAAAATAATAAAAAATGAAAGTAATGAAAAACTTAGTATTAGTGGCCGCTTTGGTCGTATTAGCAGCCTGTTCGCAGGGAAACAAAACAAGTGAAGGCGAAGAAAAAGCGTGTGGCCATTCTTGTTGTCAAAAAGAAACTTTGGCGTTCAACAACGATGATTTCTACACCGACGGTAAATTCAACGAAGAAGCGGGAAAAGACGCTGTCATCCGTTTGATGAAGTATTACAATTATCCGATTACCGAAAATACCCGCTCGCAGCTTTGGGTGAGCGACTACGGCACGGGACATTTCACGGAAGTGGGATTGGCGGCCATCATGTATGTCAACGACACCAACGATTTGTATATGTTGCAGGATATGTTCTTGTTGCCGAATCAGATGTTGCCCGAACACTGGCACGAAAAACCCGAAGGCGCTCTTCCAGCAAAGATGGAAGGCTGGTTGGTTCGTAACGGACTGAGTTACATTGTGGGAGAAGGCGAAGACAACTTGGCTTCGTTTCCGGAAATCAAAATTCCGGCTTGTCACGAAGGTGGCGTAACCGTTAAAAACGTAGTAAAAACACTTCCGGGCGAATTTGTTCCACTGGGTCGGGTTTATTCCCATCACTGGCAATTTGCAGGAAATGAGGGCGCTATTATCACGGAAGTAGCCAACGTACACGATAATCCGTCCGTTCATCACCAAGTAAAATCCATCAATGACAACTTTTTAGGGAAATAATTATTTTAATAAATTTATTATGAAAATATTATCCAATATATTACTCTTATTATTTTGCCTTACGATCGGCGCCGGAACGGAAAATTATCTTTCTCCCGGTGCAATGGCAATCGATGAAAAGCAAGACATTATTTATACAGCTTTGACGACCGACAAGTCGATTGCCGTCACCAATCTGAAAACCGGCCGGACGACGGAGAAAATCGCTTTGAAGCAAAATCCAAACAGTTTGCTGCTTTCTCCCGACGGTACAACGCTTTTTGTGAGCGCAGGACAGGCCAAAGGCAGTGTGGAAATTATTTCTTTGTCGAATAAAAAAGTAAAAACCAGCATTCAAGTCGGACATACGCCGACAGGATTGGCTTTGTCTGTTGACGGAAAATCGCTGTATGTCGCCAATCGTTTTTCGAATACGATTTCTGTGATAGATGTCAAGTCTAATAAAGTCACCGCTACGATTCCTACGGTACGCGAACCCCGGTCTGTGTGCGCCACGCCCGACGGAAAAACGGTTGCAGCAGGCAATTTTTTACCGGCACAAGCAGCTATCAATGAGGTTGTAGCGGCACAAATCACGCTGATTGATACGCGGACAAACACCGTCCGTTCCAATGTAACTCTTCCGAACGGGGCGCAATCAATTCTTGGCGTTACAGCCTCACCCGACGGAAAATACCTGTATGCCGTTCATTTGCTGTCGCGTTTCAGTGTGCCGATTACCCAGTTGGACAGGGGTTGGGTAAACACGAATGCTTTGAGTATTGTCGATTTAAAAAATGATTCGCTCTATGCAACCGTACTTTTGGACGATGTGGATCGCGGTGCGGCCAATCCTGCCGGAATCTGCGTAGGTGGTGATCAAAAGTTATACATTGCCGTTTCGGGTACGCACGAATTATTGACTT
>JAISJX010000314.1 GCA_031261145.1 Tannerella sp. | reverse complement strand
CTAAAGCCGATATATCGTGACGGTCATACTGTTTGTCCCAGCTTAGGGTTTGGAATGAGGTCAGATTCAGCGCTGTCCGCGATATTTGTTTCACGCCTCTGGTCGGAATATTTCCCATTGGTGTAAGCACATGCGTTTTGGGATGTTCCAGAAGAATCTGCGGATAAGCATATTTTTCGCCTTCATTCAGTAAATTTGCTGCGCCGGTGATTTTATACTTAATGTCTAAGGGAAACGTATATTCAGCGCTCACATTGAGCAAATTTCTTAATGAATTATTTTTACGAAAGCCTTCATACGAAAGGGCATACGGGTTGCGAAAGAAATTATGTCCCGGCACTCGAACCCATTGGTCGGCATAAACGCCATTTGACAGTACCGGTACTTGCATAGGTAATCCGCGGTACAACAGCCCCATGATACCTCCTTCTCCGTTGCCCTCGTCAGCGGTATAAGCGCTTTCACGGGCTGTCCAATAGGTGCCTGTAAGCGCCACAGCAACATTCAACCGCTTAGTTACAGCAGTACTGATATTGGCATTAAATGAATATTTATTTGCATTGGTATTCTGTAATATCCCTTCTTGATCCAGATAGCTGAGTGACAGGGAAAATAGCGTCTTTTCACCGCCGCCGGACAGACGTACATTATGCTCCTGAATAGCGGCATTCCGGTACATGATGTCAAACCAGTCGGTATTCGGATAAATATCCGGATCTGTGCCGGCCTTGTATTCGGCTATCAGATCATCGGCATATTCCGCCGGTTTTCCTTCATTCTTCAATGCCAGGTTTTTACCCTCCATATATTGTATGGCATTGGTAACTACCTTTGGATAAAAATTGGCGCTCTGCACTCCATAATATCCGTTATATTCTACTTGTGTTTTACTTCGGTTTCCCGTCTTGGTTTTTACCAACACAACCCCGTTGGCAGCCCTGTTTCCGTAGATAGCGGCAGAAGCTGCATCTTTCAAGACGGAAATACTTTCTATATCGTTGGGATTTACGTCTTTCAAGGGAAATTCAATTCCATCCACGAGAACTAAAGGATCGTTGTTATTTAATGTACCGATACCCCTGATCCGGATGGTAGCGCCATCGGATCCGGGGCGACCTTTAGTCTGATTCACATACACGCCATTTATTCCTTGAAGCGCCTGGGAAGAATTGGTGATGGGTCTGTTAGCCAGTTCCTTGTTGTTCAGAGTCGAGATGGCTCCTGTCAGGTTTGCCTTCTTCTGGGTTCCATACCCTATGACGACCACTTCATTGAGTGCATTGACATATTCAGCCAACGAGATAACGACAGTTTCTTTGGGCGCTTCGTAAATATCAATTTCTTGCGAACGATATCCGATGTAACTAACTTCAATCGTAGCCGGTAACAAAGAAACCGGCAAATTGAACGCTCCATCCAAGTCCGTTACCGTTCCGGTGCTGACCGTGTTACCTTTTAAAGAAATTGAAACCCCGATGAGTGTTTCGCCGGTGCGTTCATCAATCACTTTTCCGTGAATAACCGTATTCCCCTGCGCATTCACGAAGAATATACTACCCTGAAAAATAAACAAAATGAGAACAAAATACCAAATCCGTTTGGCGCTCTCAATAAAAATAGATAATTTTGCCATGCTAAAAATAATTTTAGTAATTCCGAGTGTCCCTTGATACCAATTTGCCGTCGGAGATAGGGACACTTTTCCTGTTAATAATTTAATAGATAAATCTCTTTTTAAACGGCACAAAGGTATGGGGTTGTTTTTATATAATAAATACCACATTTATGGTATTTATGGCAGCAATTTATTTTGTGTTTCAATTAGCGGTGCATTCCCCTCTATATAAAATGGTTCATCCGACAAACCTGCGCATTTGTCGGATGAACCAATCCATTCACAACTCATAGCATTCCCGCTTCTTTTAACTATCTGGCATGTTCTTTTATCTCCACGATTTCCTTCAATGACAATTTGTTCGGATACCCCCAACCCGGTTTGGAAAGATCGCAAAAATCGCCCAAATCACGCATGTCCTGAGCTAATAGCCGGGTAAGTTCATCTATTTTATGGCTATACGCCGGCGCATCGGCTAAATTATTTTGCTCCAGAGGATCGGTTGCCAGATTAAATAGTTGTATCCGCTCCTGTCCGCCTACATTATAACGAATCAGTTTGTAATCACCCTTTTTTATGGCTCGCTGGATATTGATATAAGAAAGATAAAGATGCTCCCTTCCTTCCGGTTTTTTCTCTATGATGGCATTTTTCAGCGATTTTCCGTCAATACTTTCCGGGTATTTGATGCCGGTTAATTCGCACAGTGTCGGATATAAATCCAGCAGATAGGAGAAGGCGCTGTTCCGTTCATTTTTCGGCACTTGAGGGCCAACAATCACCAAAGGCGTTTTAACCGAATGTTCGTATAAATTTTGTTTGCCCAATAAACCATGCTGACCGACCGCCAATCCATTGTCGGCCGTGAATACGATGATGGTGTTATTGTATTCTCCACTCTCTTCCAAGGCTTCCAGGATACGTCCGATTTGCACATCCACTTCACTGATCATGCCATAATAAAGCGCGATTTCTTTCCGTATCATTTCGGGTGTCCTGGGCAAAGGCAAAAACACTTCATCCCTGACTTCAAGGTCTCCATTATCAAAAGGATGTTGAGAAAGGAAATTCAGTGGCAACGGAATATCTCCGGCGTCGTATTTATAGCCGTATCCGGGCGGCGGAGTGCGCGGGTCATGCGGTGAGTTAAAGGCGAC
>JAISJX010000300.1 GCA_031261145.1 Tannerella sp. | reverse complement strand
TCACAGGTTGATACTTCAACGTACCGGTCAGGAAAAAATACAAATCCCGCCGGACATACACTTCGATGCCCAACTCATTTAATTTTTCAAACACCCGCCGAACTAACGACAATTTATCCGACTGATAATCACTGCCAAATATACCTATTTTCATTCTTATTCTTTCGTTTTTAATTAGTTATACCTTCCAAAATATATTCATCCAAACATTAAACTCTTTCATTTTAAAATCTTTTCACCAACATCGTATCCATTTTTGCTCAATTTGTTTTACTTTTGCACTATATTTGTGCGCAAAAGTAATAAAAGAATTATTTTAAATGATAAAATTAAGCGTAAACATCAATAAAATTGCAACCATTCGTAACGCACGTGGTGGAAATTTACCGGACATCCTGAAAATTGCACAGGATTGTGAGGCATTCGGAGCGCAGGGTATCACCGTACATCCCCGCCCCGACGAACGCCATATCCGCTATAGTGATGTGTACAATCTTAAACCGGTAATCCGAACGGAATTAAATATCGAAGGGTATCCAAGTTCCTCATTTATAGAATTGGTCTTGAAGATAAAACCCACCCAGGTGACGCTTGTGCCGGACGCGCCGGACGCCGTCACGTCCAATGCCGGATGGCAGGTCAGGGAACATTTCGAGCAACTGAACGAATTGGTTGATACGTTCACGGCCAAAGGAATCCGAACATCCCTGTTCGTTGGCGCCGAACCGGAAGATATTGAATGGGCGGCCAAAACCGGAACCGACCGGGTGGAACTATATACCGGCCCGTACGCAAGCCAATATGAAAAAGACAGGGAAGCGGCCATCGCACCCTTTGTGGAAGCGGCCGTCAAAGCGAAAAAATTAGGAATGGGCGTCAATGCCGGTCACGACCTGAGCTTAGAAAATCTCCAGTTTTTTGCCTCCAAAATCCATTGGTTGGAAGAAGTGTCTATCGGCCACGCACTGATATGCGATGCGCTCTACTACGGATTGGAAAAAACAATCAACTTATATAAAGCATGCCTATATTATTAATGTACGAGAAATATAAATAAAACAAATAAAAACGTATGAACACATTATCTGTATTACTGCAAGTAACTGCTCCGGCAGGCAATAGCCCGCTTAATCTCACAACGGGCACTATCCCGACGGAAACTATCCCGGCAGAAGCGCAAATGAACATTATGGACCTCGCTATCAAAGGCGGGCCGATTATGCTTGTGCTTCTGGCCTTATCCTTAGTTGCAATTTTTATCTTTATCCAACGCTGGTTGATCATCCGGCAGGCCGGGATAAGCGACAACTCTTTTATGAATCGCGTCAAGGACTATATTCATGACGGGAAAATAGAATCGGCGCTTAACCTCTGCCGCACAACCAATTCACCTATCGCCCGTATGATAGGGAAAGGAATCAGCCGGTTGGGACGCCCGACAAACGATGTGCTGGCCGCTATCGAAAACGCCGGAACGGTCGAAGTCGCCCGTCTGGAAAAAGGATTTCCTTTCCTGGCCACCACGGTCACAGGCGCCCCGATGCTTGGTTTTCTCGGAACAGTTACCGGTATGGTCCGCGCATTCTTTGACATGGCCAATGCCGGGACAAACGTGGACATAACCCTGCTCTCAAGCGGCATTTATGAAGCATTGGTGACTACCGTCGGCGGGTTGATCGTAGGTATTCTCATCTTATTTGCTTACAACTTTCTTATTTCCAAGGTAAATAGCGTTGCTAATGAAATGGAAGCCATTACCATGGAATTTATGGATTTATTGAACGAACCGGCTAACTAAGAAATCAAACAAATGGGAATCAAACGAAAAACAAAAATATACTCGGATTTCAACACGGTCTCCATGACGGATATCATCTTTCTGTTGCTGATATTCTTCATGATTTCCTCGACAGTCGTCGTACCAAACGCTATCAAGGTAACATTGCCGCAAGCAAAGCAACAAACGGCCGCCAAACCGTTCTCACGAGTGACGATCGACGCCAGAGGGAACTATTATGTCGCTTTCGGCAATCAGCGAGAGAAACAAGTCTCCTTTGAAGAGATAACTCCCTTTCTGCAAGAACAATATGGGAAGGAGCCGGAGATGTTTGTAATGCTTTATGCCGACGAAACTGTGCCCTACAAGGAAATTGTCAAGTTTTTAAATATTGCAAACGAGAATAAATTTAAAATAGCGCTCGCCACCCGTGCGCCGAGATAAAAACGATGAAATTTAATAATGATGACATCATAGCGCTTACAGGAACAATCATTTTCCATTTGGTGATTCTCCTAATCCTGTACTTCACGGTAATCCGATCAATCGTACCGGACGAGGAAGAAGGGATATTGGTCAATTTCGGGAATGTCAATCTCGCGGCCGGCGTTTTTGAGCCGCGAGGGAGAAGTCTGCCCGGCGAGGACGCCGCCTCTGTTCCAAACGAAGCGCCTGCCGTTCCAAAGCAAACTCAACCGGAAGAAATAATCTCTCAGGATATGGAAGAATCTATTTCGCTCACCGACAAGAAAAAAGAAGAAGAGCAGAAGAAGAAAGCCGAAGCTGAGCGGAAAGAAAAGGAACGAATCGAAGCCGAACGAAAAAAACAGGAGGAACAACGCCAACGCCAACAGGCTATTAACGACCGGGTAGCCGGAGCATTCGGCATCGGAGACGCCGACAGTGAAAATCAGGGCGACAGCGAAACAGGTACAGGAAATCAGGGCAATCCGTTCGGAAACTCCGATATGGGCGCAAACGAAGGCGTAGGCGGTATAGGCGCTTCATTCGACCTGAAAGACCGTATCCTCAGGGGAGGCGGCTTGCTGAAACCGAGATATGACAGCAACGAAGAAGGCCGTATCGTCATCGACATTACCGTCGATCCCAATGGGAACGTCGTCAATGCACAAGTCGGGAAACGAACCAATATTAATAACACCGCGATGCGCAACAGCGCCATCAATGCCGCCAAACAGACGAAGTTCAACAGCATCAAGGGTGCAAACAATCAAATGGGAACTATCACCTATCAATATCAATTTTCAAGATAAGACGATGAAAAAAGTATTTCTATTCTTAGCAACCGGTTTCGAAGAGACCGAAGCCATCGGAACCGCCGACATTCTGCGTCGCGGAGGGGTGGACGTAACCACCATCTCCATCACCGGCGACCTGACCGTAACGGGCGCTCATCATTTACCAATCGTAGCCGACCGGCTTTTTGAAGACGTCGATTACTCAACAGCCGACGCCCTGGTTCTCCCCGGCGGCGGCCCCGGCAGCCAGATGTTGAACAATCACAATGGCTTGAAACAATTGCTTGTCCGCCACTGCGAACAAAACAAACTCATCGCCGCCATCTGCGCCGCCCCGCTCGTATTAGGCGGATTAGGATTGCTGAATGGCAAACACGCCACCTGCTATCCCGGCACAGAATCGCAACTGACCGGCGCCATCCTCACCGACGAACCGGCCGTTACCGACGGGAATATCATCACCGGCCAAGGCCCCGGACTCGTTTTTGATTTCGGACTGGAAGTTTTGGCCGTTCTGGCGGGAGAAGAAACAGCGGCGAATGTGGCGAATGACCTTCTGCTTTAAAGAATTTTATAAAAAGGGTTGAATCAAATATGGATATTCTTCATTACGTTTGGACTGTTTTATTCCTGTACAGGGAACTCCAAAAGTTTGATTAATGAGGACACGAAGGAAGAAGTCATTCAGAAAGTGCGTACTATATTTATAACGCCTGACAGTTTGCGTTCGACGGAAGAAAAAAAATTATGAACAAAAAAATATTTGGCTTTATAGCCGTTTTAGCGATTGCTGCGTTGGCAACTGTGAAGAAAGAGATTTTCAATACTCCGGCTATTTATTTATACAAAAATAATTAAATTCAAAGCAAATGAAAACTAACATTCTTATATTTATTGCGTTATGTGTCATGGTTGGTTGTAAAAAAACAGAGTCCGGGACAGATACAAAATACATTCGCGCCAATATTGATAAAATGGATAATATTTCCATTTTTGACATTTTTGACAAGATTGAAGTCATTCCGCTGGAAACTACCGACAAATCGCTGATCGGTGGCATCAGCAAAGTAATTGTACACAATGACGTTTACTATGTATTGGATCC
>JAISJX010000264.1 GCA_031261145.1 Tannerella sp. | reverse complement strand
CGGTTGTCCAGTAATCATATTCCGGCTGTGGCAGGTAGAAATCGGCATTGGGAAACGCTACTTTATCATCCCGCAGCAGACCGCCGATATGGTCGCCGTGCATGTGGGTTATGAGGACTACGTTCACCTGTTCGGGCGTTACCTCCAACTCTTTAAGAAGATCAAACAATTTCCGTCCGTAACCGGCGTCAATCAATATGATTTGGTCGTCGGGCGTTTTGATCAGAAACGCATTGGTCGCATTCGGGAATGAACCGTCGGAAGTGTATTTTTGCAATATTTCCGGCGTTGCGCCAATCAAGATGTTACTTTTGCCGTTTTGTTGTCCTTCGGAAAGAAGGCTCACACGGCTATCGCCAATCATAAACGAGATCAAATTTGTTTCCTGCGCTTTCAGTCTGTTCATAGACATCATGGAAATTAAAACAATGAATAATAAAATGCTCTTTTTTTTCATATCAACCTATTTTTATAGTTAAAAATCAAACAACTCTCATGGAAATTATTTAGCCGGAAGTTCACGGATTTTTTCCGTGAACTTTATGGCTAACTATTTATTTTTCAATTTTCAAATTTATTTTGTACCGGCTTCATGATAAATGAAAATTCATAGTCCTTATAAGGAATCATATACTTCTCCAACGGAATGGCGCCCCAAGTGTTCACGCAACCCAATCCCATCTGTACCTTGTCGATACAGAAATTTATCAGGTCTGCTTTGGGTATTTCCGGCGCATGGCGCTGGCCTTTTTCCACTCCATCGTCCAATGATTCAATCGTATAGTACAAAGCGGACGCCGAGAAAGGCGCTTCGCCGGTAAATTCCAGACCATCACCTGATTCATTTGTCAGTTGCCACCAACGGATATCGGTTTTCGTCCCTGTTTCCTGCGGGCGGATATACGGATAGAACTGTTCATCAACTGTCTGACTATATTTTCCGATAGCAGTAGAATTGTTCCGGTCGGCATAATTTTCGATCGGGCCTCTTCCGTAATATTGGATATGTTCGTAACATTTAGGCAGTTGCAATTGCATGCCAAAGCGGAACATATTTGATACTTTAGCTGACGGATCGGCCGTCAGTTTCTGCGTAACCTTAATCGCGCCATTGCTGTTAATCAGATAGGTAAGGCTTAGTTTAGCCGAAACGTCTTTCATTTCATATTCAGCGTTCACTTCCACGATACCCTCATTCAGGCTGTTTTTCAGCGAAACCAACTTTATTTCAGGGTTTTTCCACGCACTGTATTTTTTCTGGAGGTTAGCCCCGAAATCATTATCGGTCGGAGCGCGCCAGAAGTTCGGTTTGAGTATGCTGCCGTTTTTGAGCAGATTATTCCCTTTCACATCATATTTGCACAGGAAACCGTTGCTTTTATCAAATTCAATCGTGAAAATATCATTGGTGACAATCAGGTACACGACATCATTTTCCTTGACAACCGGAATGCTTACCGGACAATTCTTACAAGCGGCCTCGTTGGCTAATTCCAGTTTCGGCGCCTCATACGGTTTGATAACTAATTGATTGCGCGAAGCGATATGTCCGGCAGGAAGCGCCTTTTCCGCTTTTTTCAGCTTGAAGTTCACATTTAACAAAAGCTCTTTGCCGGTCGGGAGCGATGACGCTTCATAATCCAATTTGATTTTAGCGGTCTGTTGGGGAGCGATATTCAGCGTGGAGACAATGCCCGTTTGCAGCGGTTTACCGTCGGCCAGAATTACCCACTCGGCATAGTAAGCGGAAAGATCGCGGAAAAAGTTTTCGTTATACACATTGATTTCGCCCTGTTGCAGGTTCGCTGCCGACGCCCAGATAGACTGGTAGTAATAAGCCACTTCGTCCGCGTGAGGATTCGGGGTGCGGTTCGGCCCAATCAATCCATCATTTATAAAGTTCCCATCGGAAGCATCGTAACGGTTGAAATCTCCGCCATAAGCGGAAATCTTTACACCGTCTGCATTTGTCCAGTTAAGCGACTGATCGACAAAGTCCCAGATAAATCCGCCCTGATAGTTCGGATATTTCCGTATGATTTCCCAATATTCTTTGAACCCGCCTTCCGAATTACCCATAGCATGACTATATTCGCACTGGATAAGCGGCTTTGTAGCATCGCTTTGCCCGTATTTTTCGCACGACTTGTAATCATAATACATCGGGCAGAAAATATCCGTAAATTCTCCCTGGCGAGCCTGCTCATATTGCACCGGACGGCTTTTATCATCGGCCTTAATCCATTTGTAACAAGCCTCGAAGTTCGGGCCGAACCCGGCTTCGTTGCCCATCGACCAGACAATCACGGAGGGATGGTTGTAGTTCCGCTGAACATTCCGCTGGTTGCGTTCGAGATGAGCCTTGTCATACAAACTGTTTTTAGCTAAGGTTTTGTCGCCATACCCCATCCCGTGCGATTCGACATTCGCTTCTGCTACAACATAAAGGCCATATTCGTCGCGGAGGTCATACCATAAATTAGCATCCGGGTAGTGACAGGTGCGGACAGCATTCAAATTGTGCGCTTTCATGATTTTGATGTCCTGAAGCATCCGTTCGGGCGAAACATAATAGGCTGTATTCGGATCCATTTCGTGCCGGTCGGCTCCTTTGATCAGGATGGGTTGTCCGTTCACCAATAATTGGGCGTTTCGTATTTCTACTTTGCGGAATCCTGTTTTTAAGGGGATTACTTCAAGCGTTTTGCCACTACCATCTTTCAAGGTCGCCAACACCGTGTAGAGAACCGGAATTTCGGCCGACCATTTCTGCGGATTTGCGACAGAGAACGTTGTGTTGATTTTGCCTGTTCCTTTCAGGTTTTCGGAATTGATTTTAGCGCCTTTCGGGTCTAATAAATCCAACTGAACGGATGTCCCGGACGCAGTAGCCGGCAGCGTGACTTCAACAGCCAATGTCCCGTCTTTGTATTGCGCATCCAAATCGGGAGTGATACGGATGTCGCTGATATATTTTGCATTGCGCGTATATAAGTAACAGTCGCGACCTACGCCGGACATGCGCAGGAAGTCCTGATCTTCCAGATACGTGCCGTCGCACCAGCGAAATGCCTGAAATGCAATCAGGTTTTTCCCCTGTTTCAGGTAACGTGTGATGTTAAATTCCGCTTCGAGCTTGCTGTCTTCGCTGTATCCTGCGAATTGTCCGTTGACCCACAGATAGATATTGGATGTGACGGAGCCAAAATGAGCGAAAACCTGTTTTCCCGTCCAATGGTCGGGAATAACGATTTCCCGGCGATAGGAACCTACATGATTGTTTTCCACCGGTATTTCGGGTGGATTGTTCTTGAACTGGTTTCGCCAGGCATACCCGATATTTACATAGACAGGATCGCCATAACCATTCAGTTCCCAAAGTCCCGGAACGCTGATCGGGTTCCATCCCTTGTCATTGAAATCCGTTTTGAAAAAATCCGTGGGCCGGGCATCGGAGTTATTCACCCAGAAGAAACGCCAAATGCCATTCAGACTTAGAAAGTTATCCGATTTTTCTTTCACACCTTCCAGCGCATTGCTTTCTGTTTCGTATGCAAAATAATTCGCGTGCATGGGCGCACGATTGACGGCATTGACTTTGGGGTCTTTCCACTCGTCTTTTTGTGCAAAACAAGTTGCACTTAGTAACAATAAACTACATGTTAAAACTTTTACTTTCATGATAATACTTTTATGTTGTAAGATAATTATTCCCCGATGATTTTTATCAGCACCCGTTTGCGGCGTTTTCCGTCAAATTCGCCGTAAAAGATTTGTTCCCATGTCCCGAAATCCAACTTGCCGTCGGTGACTGCCACCACGACTTCGCGTCCCATGACCGAGCGCTTCAGATGTGCATCGGCATTGTCTTCATACGAATTGTGGCGATATTGATCGTACGGTTTTTCCGGCGCCAGTTTTTCGAGCCACACCTCCATGTCATGATGCAGACCGCTCTCGTCGTCATTGATAAATACACTGGCCGTTATGTGCATGGCATTGACCAACAACAATCCTTCCTTAATACCGCTTTCCGCCAGACATTCCTTGACGATCGGAGTGATATTTGTAAATCCGCGGCGCGATGGAATGTTAAACCATAATTCTTTTCTGTAACTTTTCATTTTGATACAATTTTATGCGCCGGAATTTGTCTGAGAGAAACGATTTCTCCATGCGACAATTCTAACGCGCTTCAAAGATACGATTTAATATCATTTTTTGAAAAAAAATCGGATTGCTTTTATTTTTATTGACTAATGTTTCGTACCAACTTAACTCCTTGAAAAAAGGGCGATATGTGATAAAAAGATAGTGTATTTAGCTGATAAATCATTAAAAATGATTATCTTGGCAGAGATCCCCGAATCAATAATTATGCTACGGAACAAAGTTAAAAAAAGAGTTCAGAGTTACAAACTGAATATACCCCGGCAGGGGTGTAATCAACAATAACCTTACTTTCAATACACTGTCTTCACCGCTGCATCACCGGACTTAACAATATACAGACCCCGAACAGGCAGGGTAACATCTGCT
>JAISJX010000261.1 GCA_031261145.1 Tannerella sp. | reverse complement strand
ACGCATTGGCGACGGATATGGCAGAATGTCGTAACGCTGATTTTATTCCTTTTACTATTGCCGGAATACCTTCCTTCGGATCGATAATTTCCTGTGCTGCCTCTAACGAGCAGTAAAGCGCATAATATTTACCCTCGTGATTGATGCGGTTAGCCAAATCAAGCAGAAAAGTGGTCTTTCCGCTTTGACGGGCGGCATGAATCACAAAATACTGTTTCTGGTTGATAAGCTCTGTTACGCCAGTCAACCGTGATGAAGCCTCTATCATATAATGCTCGGTGGCATTACAAGGTCCTGTTACATTAAAATATCGTGCCATCGTTTCAAAATTTCCACAAAGATAGGCAAATCAATTGATAATTGACAATTGATAATTGATAATTATTTCATTTTCCCCTCATTTTCAATTCTGCATTCTGAAACCCCTTGCCGGTTGAAGTGAACTTTATTTAAAATGTCTCATACTTGTTATCAAGATTATATTTACACAAAAAAGGGTGTTACTGCCGGTGTAGAAGTCCACCCGGTTGCAACACCCTTTCGAAAGTTATAGAATAATTTGTCTGTGTGCTAAAATAGGTTGAAATGGTCTCATAACAAAACCCCAACAGGGTTTTAGATTCTGTTGGGGTTGTTACGGATGTCAAGGGCAGGCATACAGGTTTGCCCCTGCAAACTATCTTACTTATTCCATACCCTTGGAGCAGGGACTTTGGGCAACGGTTTACGCTCTTTCAAGCCTTTCATCACTTCTTCGATGGCGCGATTCAATTGCTGGTCTTCGCCGTTCCATTCCTTGATGGGGTCGTTATCAATCGTAATATCCGGATCTACGCCATGATTCTCTATGATCCAGTCGCCTGTTTTCAGGTCATAACTGGTAAAGAACGGTACGCGCAAATCGGTTCCGTCGATAAACGGCAACGAACCGCTGATGCCGACAATACCGCCCCATGTGCGTGTTCCAATCAGCTTGCCGATACCCAATGCACGGAATCCCCAAGGGAACAAATCGCCGTCCGAAGCGGAATATTTATTAACTAAACACACTTTCGGCCCGACCTGTACGGCATCGGGAACGGTTCCAATCCGCGACGAAGTGCGGGACATCGTCAACCGGTAAGGCTCTCTAACCAAGCGTTCCAGAATCATGGGAGATACGTTTCCGCCGCCATTGGCGCGGTCGTCAATAATCAACCCCTCCTTATCCAACTGCGGATAGAAATAACGGGCGAACTCAATCAACCCTTCGGCGCCCATATCCGGGATATAAATGTAGCCAATCTTGCCGTTGGAGGCTTTATCCACTTTGGCGATATTTTTCTGTATCCATTCGAGGTGATACAACGGATATTCGTTGGCTATCGGCAAGATAACCACTTTCCGAGCGCCGGCCAACTGGGGCTTATCATTCAGCAGAAGCTCCGTCGGAACAGCCACTTTCCCCGTCAGCAGGGAGTACATGTCTTTGACCGTGTTAGTCGGGATGCCGTCTATCGACACGATAAAGTCGCCTTTCTTTACCTCAATGCCGGGTTCGGTCAGGGGCGAACGTAAATTATTCCATGTCGCACCGGCCAGAATCTTTTCCAGACGGAAGAAACCGCTCTTGTCGCGTGACACCTCTGCGCCCAGCAAACCGGTTTGAATACGTTCGGCATGGTCTGTTTCACCGGGAGTAATATAGGCGTGTCCGCAATTCAATTCGCTGATCATCTCGCCGATGACATAATTCAAATCCAACCGGTTTTTTACGTAAGGCAGCAGGACGGAATATTTTGCTTTCATCGCTTTCCAGTCCACGCCGTGCATGTTTTCCACATAAAAACCGTCACGATAGGCACGCCAGGCTTCATTGAAAATCTGCTCCCATTCTTTCGCGTAATCGGTTGTAATCATTATGTTCAATAAATTCACATCGTCGCTCAAATTAGCTCTTCCCGACGGGATATTCATAACAAACAACTGCCCCCGGCCTCTGGAGAACAACGCCTTTTTGCCGCCCGGCTCTACCGACATCCGTGCGCCGTCAGCGACTGTTTCCTCTTTCTGCGTGCTTAAATCGTAAAGATAAGTCGAATTGCTACGGGAATAATAGACTTTCTTCCCGTCAGAATAGAAATTGAAATACGAACCTGAGGCAAGCGGGATTTTCACAATGCGATCGGCCAATCCATCGGTATCAATCTTGGTGGCAGGCGTTTCGGCATTCTTATCATCCTCTTTTTTATCACCGTCTTTCCTGTCGCCGTTCCTGTCTTTTTTAGCATCGTCCTTTTTGGCGTCATCCTTTTTAGCATCCTCTTTCTTATCGCCGCCATCTTTTTGCAGGAATGGCGAGACGGTCTCTTTGGAGAGCAATACCAAATAAGCCTCATTCCCCTGTCTGAAAATATGATTCCATTCCAGCGAACCGTAGGTAGGAGTCAGTTCACGGCTTGAGCTGAATATCAAATATTTCCCATCCGTACTGAATGTTGGCGAGCCGGAACTGTACCAGCGGTCGGTCACGGGATATTCTTTTTTGTCCGCTATATTATACAGGTAGATAATTTGGTTTTCATTTTCGGCAGACCGCGTGTATGACAGCCATTTGCTATCCGGTGAAAACGCTACGCCGCGCGGTTCGCCAAGCGGGTCTTGCAGGACGGTCGTTTTCTGTTTGCTCTGAACGTCCAACAGTTGGATGCGATTCTTACGGTCGGTATAGATAATCGACTTGCTGTCGGGACTCCACTCCAATGCACGGATATAGGAATCATTGTTTTTGGTCAGTTGGACAGGCGTTTCACCTTCGGGCTTTTGCAGGTAAAGTTCCGTTTCGCCGCTTGCGTCCGAGATATAGGCAATGGCTTTGCCGTCCGGCGACCATTTGGCCATCCGTTCGTGTGCGCCGGGTGTACGGGTGATATTCTTCGTAACGCCTTTCTCGGCAGGCAGGTTGAAGATTTCACCGCGCGCCGTGACAACCACCCTTTCACCGTCTGGGGAGAGGCTGGCATTGGTTATATAATTCTTGCCGTATTTTATCTCGCTACGGGCGTAGATATTGTCGGAAGACAGCGTAATCGTCACTTTCTCCGCTTTTTTGGTGGACGGATTCAGCGTATAGATGTATCCGCCGTTTTCAAATACGATTTGCGCCCCGTTGGAGCTGGGGAATTTCACATCGTATTCGGTGAAGTTGGTTACTTTGGAGATTTCTTTCGTCCTGGTCTGGTAAACAAAGATATTCATTGTCCGGTCGCGGTCGGAGAGGAAATAAATCTCATCGCCCACCCACATCGGGAAAATATCCTGCGCATCGTTTTTCGTAATATTCTCAACGCTTTTGCCGGCGGCATCGTAAATCCAGATGTCGTCCGCCATGCCGCCCCGGTAATATTTCCATGTGCGGAACTCGCGCATCACCCGGTTGTACGCCAACTTTTTACCATCCGGCGAGTAACTGCAAAAGCCCCCTTCGGGCAAGGGTATCTGCTCCGAAAGTCCGCCTTCTTTATTCACGGAGAACAGTCGTCCGTCGAAGCCGCTACTGATACGGTTGCGATAGATAATATTCTTCCCATCCACCGACCAAGTCATAACGATATTGTTCGGCCCCATACGGTCGCCCAAGTCGTCGCGGGCATTGGTTGCGGTATAAGTCACGCGCAACGGTTCGCCACCCTCGGCAGGAATGGTATAGACCTCCGTGTTTCCGTCATACTGTCCGGTGAACGCAATCGTCCGTCCGTCCGGCGAGAAACGCGGAAACATCTCATACCCCACATGCGAAGTGAGCCGTTTGGCTTCTCCGCCGGTAACAGGCGCTTTATAAAGGTCGCCTGCATAGGTAAACACAATTTCGCGGCCATTCGTAGCCGGGAAACGTAACAGTCGCGCTTCGTCCGCCGCACTTATCAGCAGGGGAATAGCTAACGCGAACACAGAAAGTAAAAATCGTTTGTTCATAAGTAAAAATACTTTCAATAATTAATAATTAGCGATAAACAATGGACAAGTTCACATCTTTAGGCATCCACCCAAAGCGATCGCTTGCTTCGGTTGAACAAAAGTAGGTGAAATTTCAATTGATAATTAACGATTAACAATTAATAACCTCATTCGGTTGAGAAATTTGATTCAACGGCTCCATAATTCAAGGATTGCAGGTCGTTATTGCTTGTTTGCAACGAGGAGAAAGTGGTCTTCCGTTTTTAGCGGTTATCATGGCATAAGCGTATTTCAATCGTGCATATTCCTTGGGTGGTGCGTGATGATTTCCCGGCGCAAAAATTCGCGGTCGATGTGTGTATATAGCTCGGTTGTAGTTATTTTCTCATGTCCGAGCATCATTTGAATGGCGCGGAGATTTGCGCCGCCTTCGAGGAGGTGGGTGGCAAAGGAATGACGAAAGGTGTGCGGACTGATGGTTTTCCGGATGCCGGCAAGGGCGGCTTGCGCTTTGATAACGTAAAAAACCATCACACGGGTTAATCCGGCGCCTCGCCGGTTGAGGAAAAGTGTGTCTTCATAGCCTTTTTGCACGGGAATCTGACGGCGGTCATGCAGGTAGTTTCTTATCTCCTTCAAGGCCGTTTGCGAGATTGGGACAAGGCGCTGTTTGTTTCCCTTCCCTTCGACTTTGATAAACTCTTCGTCGAAATAAATGTCGGAATATTTCAGGTGAGTCAGTTCGGAGACGCGCAGTCCGCAACTGTATAACACTTCCAGCATGGCGCGGTTGCGTTGTCCGGTAGAGGTGGAGAGGTCGATGGTATCTAAGATTTGGTTGATTTCGGTTACGGTCAGGACTTCGGGCAGTTTCATACCGGTTTTGGGCGATTCCAGCAATTCGGTGGGGTCGTTGCGCAGGTAATCATCCAAAATCAGAAAACGATAAAACGATTTGATACCCGAAATGATACGCGCTTGCGAACGGGGAGAGATACCGATGTCACACAGTTGAGCCATAAACTGCTGCAAATCGGAGTAGCTCACCTGAAGCACAGCCAATCCTTCACCGGCGACGAAACGAAGCAATTTATCGACGTCACCCAAGTAAGCCTCAATCGTTTGAGGAGACAATCCTTTCTCCAAACGGAGGTGATTCTTATATTTATTAACAAGTTCTTTTTCTTTTTTCTCCATACGGATAGCAAAGATAACGCCAAAAATCATTACTTTTGTACTGAATTTAGAGAAACTTTTATATTTCTCTTGATAGAATGGTATTTATAGATTAAGGTAGTATCCTATATAATGTTTTAATGATGAAGAAAATCCAAATTATTAACGGGCCAAACCTGAACCTTTTGGGAAAAAGGGAACCTTCCGTCTATGGGAATACAGCGTTTGATACATATCTGAAAGAGTTGAAAGAGCGTTACCCGCAGTGTGAAATCTCTTATTTTCAAAGCAATATTGAAGGTGAAATGATTAACAGGATTCACGAGACCGGGTTTTCGTATGACGGGATTATCCTGAATGCGGGGGCTTATACGCATACGTCGGTTGCTTTGCTCGACGCCATCAAAGCGGTGAATACGCCTGTGATAGAAGTGCATATCTCGAATGTACATACGCGGGAAGAGTTCCGGCATCATTCGTTTATCTCGGCGGGATGCAAGGGTGTCATTCTCGGATTCGGCATGGATTCGTATCGTTTGGCGCTGGAGGCTTTTGTGGGATAAACAGGGGAAAGATTATGAATCAGTTATTGGAAGGAATATGCTAAAACATACAAAAATTATAGCGACCGTTTCGGATAAATGTTGCGATGTGGAGTTTATCAACTCGCTTTATCAGGCGGGAATGAACGTGGTGCGCCTGAATACGGCGCACATGGCGGAAGAGGGTTTGAGCCGTGTGGTTGCAAATACGCGGGCTGTGTCGAACCGGATCGGTATTCTGATTGATACGAAAGGGCCGGAAATACGTACGACGCCTTTGGAAGACGGCCCGATTCTGTTCAAGACCGGCGAACGGGTGAAAATAACGGGAGAGTCGCATAAAATCACTACGCACGAAGCCATCTATGTTTCTTACGCCGATATAGTGAACGATTTGAAGACCGGTAATGATATTCTGATAGATGATGGCGATTTGGAATTGAAAGTAGTTGAAAAACAGGCGGACTGTTTGATCTGCGAAATACAAAACGATGCGGAACTGGGTAGTCGTAAGAGCGTGAATATCCCCGGAACCCGCATCAACCTGCCTTCGCTGACGGACAAAGACCGGCAGAATATCGTCTGGGCGATAGAAAACAAGCTGGATTTTATTGCGCATTCGTTTGTGCGCAATAAACAGGATGTGCTGGATGTGCAGCAAATATTAGACGAACATAAAAGTCCGATTAAAATCATCGCAAAGATTGAAAATCAGGAAGGCGTAAATAATATTGATGAAATATTGACTGTTGTTTACGGCATTATGGTGGCTCGCGGCGACCTCGGCATCGAAGTATCCGCCGAGAGAGTGCCCGGCATTCAACGCCTGTTGATTCGTAAATGCGTGGAAGCGAAGAAGCCTGTGATTGTTGCGACGCAGATGTTGCATTCGATGATTACGAATCCGCGCCCCACCCGCGCCGAGGTAACCGATATTGCCAATGCGATCTATTATCGCACGGATGCGCTGATGCTGAGCGGGGAAACGGCTTACGGCAAATATCCGGTCGAAGCGGTTCGGACAATGACCAAAGTGATTGACGAAGCGGAAAAGACGAAAGTGAGGGAAAACGATATCCGCGTGCCGATTCAGGGCGATGATTTGGATACCACGTCTTTTTTGGCCAAACAGGCGGTGAAAGCGTCGGCTAAATTAAAAGTAAAAGCGATTATCACAGACAGTTACAGCGGCAGGACAGCCCGTTACTTAGCGGCATTCCGCGGAACGGCGACTGTTTTTGCGATTTGTTATAATGAAGAGGTCATGCGCATGCTATCGCTCTCTTACGGCGTTTGGGCGGTGTATCAGCCGTGGAATGACAACCGTCGCGAATATTTCTACGACGCGCTGAATAAATTGCTTGAGAGCAGGCGGATTACTCTCGATGACAATGTGGTTTACCTGAGTGGCAGTTTTGGTGCAGGCGGCGGTACTTCTTTCCTTGAAATCAATGAAGTAAGGAAGGTGCTCAACGCCGGAACCGATTATCAACTTCCTACATTCTGAAGCATGACGCCCGACGCAATAGAAGCATACATACAAAGTCATATCGACGAAGAAAGCGCCCTGTTAGCGGCGCTGAACCGGGATGCACACGTGAAACTGTTGCGCCCGCGTATGATTGCCGGTCATTTGCAGGGGCGGTTGTTGAAAATGTTCTGCCGGATGATGCGCCCGAAGCGGATATTGGAAATCGGGACTTACACGGCGTATGCAACGCTTTGTATGGCAGAGGGGTTAGATGGCGACGGGCAGATTCATACCGTCGAAGTGAATGACGAGATGGAACCGTTCATCCGTCCCTATCTGGAACAATCGCCGGACAGGGCGAAAATCCGGGTGCACTGGGGGGATGTGAAGGAAATCCTGCCGTCGTTGGGCGAAGTCTTTGATATGGTTTACATTGATGCGGATAAGCGGGATTATTGCGCGTATTATGAGTTAGTGTTTCCCTATATCCGTCCGGGGGGACTGATTTTAGCGGACAACACGCTTTGGTCGGGGAAGGTAGTGGAAGAAACGCTCCCGGCAGACCAGCAGACGAAAGGGATTTTGGATTTTAATGAAATGATAAAAAACGACTTGCGGATAGAGAAAGTGATTCTCCCAATCCGCGACGGATTGACAGTGATTTATAAATTGAATGAAAGCTAAGTATTATTCATCAAAATAATAGATTGGATATGGAAAAGACAAGATTGAATAAAATAGGACGGTTGCTGCAGAAAGAATTAGGCGACCTGTTTCTGAAGCAGGCAAATGGTGCGGTGGGGACGTTGATTTCCGTCAGCGGCGTCCGGGTTAGTCCGGATTTGAGCGTAGCCAGGGTTTATCTCAGCATCTTCCCTTCGGAAAAGGGCGCGGAGACTTTGAAAGCCATTGAGAAGAATAACCGGACCGTCCGCTATGAATTGGGGCAACGTGTACACCTGCAATTGCGTAAAATACCGGAACTCAGCTTTTTCCTCGACGATTCGCTGGATTACGTGGAGCATATAGATGAACTGTTGAAGAAATAAAAAGCATCTTGAATCTCCCGTTTTACATAGCCCGCCGTTATCTTTTCGCCAAGAAATCGCATAACGCCATTAATATCGTTTCGATGATATCGGTTTGCAGCGTAGCTGTAGCGACGATTGCATTGGTATGTATCCTGTCGGTTTTCAACGGCTTCAATGATATGGTGGCCATGACGTTCGGCAATTTTGACCCGGAACTGAAAATCACGCCGGTCACGGGAAAGGTATTCGAACCGGATACCAA
>JAISJX010000233.1 GCA_031261145.1 Tannerella sp. | reverse complement strand
TTGTTTCGGCGTTGAGCACGGTGATTTTATCATTGGTTTTCCCCAATTTCACCGGTTTCCCGGTAGTGAGCAAAATATTGTCGAATGCTATCCAACTTCCCGATGTGTTTCTTATAATCAATACATTATCACCTTTTTGCAGTTTTCCTGCGGGTATATCGACTTCCACCGATAAGCCTTTGGAAGTCGTTTTCCGGTCGTCCAAATAATCTTGACTACTGCCTTTAGGCGTTTTGACGGTGGTTTTAAAATCGCCGACTTCAATTTGCAAAACAGGGGGAAACGCCGGATGCACTTCCAAAAGATTTATTTTCAACGTTGCTGCGCAATCGTTTTCCATTTGGTCGATGCCGAAATGCACGATAAGTTGTCCCTGCCGGTTTCCTGCCCACGCATCGCTTGGCCCGGGTAGAAAATAAGGAATGTCCGAAGTTTTGGTTTTCCCGACTTCGTAGAGGATTCCTCCATTCTGAAATTTCGACGGAAATTTCTTATAACTCGCGGCTTCAAAAAGGGCAAACTCCTTACCGCTTTGGTCAGCCGTTCCAATCTGCCAGAGAACCGACTCTGACTGAGAAAATGCGTTGACAGTCATTCCAAATGACAACAATAATGTCGTACAAACGACAATGATTAGAGATAAAAATCTGTTTTTCATAAATTTTATTTTAATTGGGAGTAAAGGTAGTAAATTAAAACGTTTCCGATATTCTTTTTGCCTTTTTTAACTCTTTATTCGCATAATTTATAATTAATAGTTCATTGTTGATTGACTTTCTTTTGCAATGCTTCTTCCCGCGTACTGTCCCAATAGTTGCAATCAAGCTCGAAAAATGCAGTTGTGTAGGGAGTTGTCAAAGTGCTTTTCAAAATAACTACGTGAAACATGCGGCTCACTTCATCCAAACGGGCGATTAGTTCCTCGTGTGGCACGGGTTTTATCTCGTTGCCGAAAAGAGCTTTCATCTGTTGGCGAAGCAAATCCGTTCCGGGAGCCATCTGTTCGTCGAGAGACAGAAACTCCTTATCTTGATAGACATGAGCCTTGATGTGAGGCGCCTTTTCTATTTCGCCATACACATAACTGAGGATGTCCATATACGAAGCATCAGTGTATATCGTCCTGATGCCCGGCGCCGTTTGCAGAGGATAAGCCATATCCGTCACCACTATCCAGTTGCGGTGTCCCAACAAAGGAATTTCCGTTTTCAACTCATCTTTCCAAGAAGAAGAAACACTCGTCGTCGCCGGCTGATTGCAACACCCGGTAGTAAAAGCCAAACACAAGCCAACCGCCACCATCAAATTTAAAAGTCTATTGTTCATCTTATTCTAATTTATAATTTTCAATTTTTTAATTACCACTGATAAAGCCATACATAAGTATTATACCTTGTCCTCGGAGGGTCTTGTATTATCCTGTCTCCCACCATTTCACCTACTCTGTTGGTAAGCCGAAGTCCATTCTGGAAAAACACCGGGTCTTCATCGTGAAAGCGATAGCCGGAAAATTCCGCCGCTTTCTTGTCGAGATGGGTAACTCCTGCGATCTCACCGTAATATCCTCCTTTGTTAAAATAGAATGTTCCAAGGAAATAGTCTTCCAAACCCGATGATAGCAAAAGCGGCTGGTTGTTTCCATTGATATAAGCGCGAATGCACGATTCCAAATAGCTAATATCGCTCACATGATTGCTCTGTCGCAATCCCTTGGCTTCCAGTGTCACCAAGAACATAGCGCCTTTGCCGGTCACATTACACATATCAAATTCAACTAAAGGGTCAAATTCCTTGTTCTCAATCTTATACAGTTTAAGGCGAGCCTTGTCGGGAAGTTGTACCCCGCCCAAGGTGACGGGCAGATTTTCCGTTCCGCGCAAGATAAACCAGAAATCGGGATTGTCGGGAGCGCCGGACGCGAGTTGAGCCGTAACCTTAATCTCTTTACCGAAAGGAATCCTGAATGTGTTGTAAATGCCACTGGGCGAACCTGTTTTGCCCATTTTGCTTACCATCCAGGGGGCATTACTGTCGTTGAAGCCAATGCCGTGTCCCATAAACAGTTCCATATCAATAGAAGGCGTTGTTTCCCCATCCACGTAATACTTGATTCGCGTTTGTTCATAGCTTGGAAAACTCCCGCCGAACCATGCGTGGGTCATTACGCCTTTGCCTTTGTACTCCCAAAGCACGGTTTCTTTGTCCTTGGTCAAAGTTTTCAACTCTTTACCCATCGTGCCGAATGCTTTCAAATCCGACAAATCTTTTGTCTGGGCATTAACGCCCAAATGCACCAAAATGCACACTAATACAATGCTTATTCTACTTTTCATATTTATTTTATAGATGTTGTTCCCATGTAAATAACCAAATGTCCCCCCTTTAAAACCTCGCTTTGTGGAATCAGGAAACTGTTTAGCGGTTGCCCGTTCAGTTCCGCTTTTTGGATGTATTTGTTTTCCTTGGAGGCATTTATCGCTTCGATGACGAATGTTTGTCCCCGTCCGTATTTGCCGTCCAAGCGTATCACGGCTTTGGGATAGCGGGGCGATGCCAATTCATACACAGGCTCTTGCGCACAACCGCCATCCATCTGGAATAATCCCAACGCACTCATCACAAACCAACTGCTCATCTGCCCCAAATCCTCATCGCCCGGATAGGCGTCATAAGGCGTAATGCCGTAATACTGTTCCTGAATAGCCCGAACCCACTTCTGTGTGAGCCAGGGGGCGCCTGCCCAATTGAACAGATAAGCCACTTCCATGGATGTTTCATTTCCATGATTGATGGGATAGGCTGAAAAGTTGTCGCCTGAAGCATTGAAATTGGCGCGGGCTGATTTTTCCATTGCTTCGTCCAACCGGCTGATAAAACGGTCTTTGCCCATTGCTTCTATCAAACCTTTCGGGTTCTGCGGAACAAACCAGGTGTAATTAAACGCATTTCCCTCGGTAAAACCGGGTGTACGGTAAGGGTCAAACGGTTCTATCCATTCCCCCTTGTCGTTTTTCGGACGTATAAAACCGGATTCCGTATCAAAGATATTCCGCCAGTTTTCCGACCGTTTAAAGAAATATTCATAATCGTCCGGCTTGTTCAGGACTTTTGCCATCTGAGCCAGACACCAGTCGTCATAAGCATATTCCAGCGTATTGGATACTCGACCTTTGCCTGCGGGCACATATCCGTATTCCATGTAGGGAACCAAATGCTCCACTCCCACAGTTCCTCCACCTGCATATTTCTGAGGCGGCGTAATCAGCATCTTTTTCAAACCTTCATAAGCCGTATTCAGGTCGAAATCCCTTATTCCGCTTTGCCAGGCGCCCTGAATCTGGGAAATGTCATGCATAGCCACCATGACCCCTGAATGTTCTATGCCGAAAGGAGCGGTATTGAACCAGCCTGTGTTTTTATATAATGCAACAGCCGACCGCGCCCATTGAGCGGATATTTCCGGCGTTATCAGGTTGAACAGTTGCTGGATGTTCCAGAACGTATTCCAGTATTCGCCGGAGATGATGGCATCTGCCGGATTGTCCAACTGCCTGATTTGTTCGTCTTCATCCCGGTAACGTCCGTCGTAATCGCTCCAGACGGCTTTGGCGGCAATCGCCCGATAGAGATTGGTGTAGAACTTTTTCTTTTGCAGGTAATCGTCTGTTTCTATTTGGATACGTCCCAGATATTCGTTCCAGACCGCACGGGCATTTGCCGTCACTTTGGCAAAATCCCATCCGAAAGGTTCGGACAGTTCTTTTTCCAAATTAGTACGCGCACCTTTCATATCCACTAACGACACGCCGGAACGTACCAATATCTCCTCGCCTTCTTCCGTCCGGTAATTGACAAACACACCGGCATCTCCCTTACCTCTGATTTCGGTGATATTATGGCGTATCTCCGCCGGCGTATCAAATTGATGATTCCTGTCCCAGTGGTCAATATATCCGGTAACAGGCTTTACTCCTTCATTCACCCATCCGCCCATGGAATCGAAGGGCTTACTGAACTGAAGCACAAAATAAAGCGTATATTCCTGCTCCATCGAATAACCGCTGAAATTGCTGTAAAAAGAGGCATAACCTTCAATTTCCCGGTCGCTCACTTTGGTAATCCGCGTATCGGTCAGATTCGTAACAATTTCAGTCGGCGTAAACATGTCAATGATGATACGGGCGTCGTCACGCTTCGGAAAAGTGTAACGCTGCAGGGCTGCCCGGCGGGTGGCGGTTATTTCGGCTTTGATTTTCGTATCGGTCATATAGACGGAATAACAGCCTGTTTCCGCTTTTTCCGACGATTTATCTATGCGGGAACGGTAGCCCTCATCGGGATATTGCTCCCGTCCGGGATTCACTTGCAGTTCGCCGCAGGTAGGCTGCATCAGCAAGCCGTTCATCGAATAGTCGCTCAAATGACTGAAACCCATGATGTTTTCGATGGTGTATTCATATCCCGCCTTCCAAATCTCGTCCTGATTGTCGGGGCCTATCTGCACCATGCTCAGAGGCAGGCAGGGCGAGGGTTTGAACATCCAGCGCGAATTACCGGTTCCCATCAACAAATCCACATCATCCGCATATTCGTGCAAGGGTTGGGGAGCGCGTGTAATCTCTCCTTGGTAAACCGTTTCATTGCCCTGACGGATAGCAATCTCTGCCGTTTGCGGTTTCTTTCCCGCAGCCAGGGCAGGCAGGTATATCTCCTGAATGCTTTGCCCGGATTCCACTATCCGCGTCACCGGCGGAAAACCGGAAACCTGAAACGTCAGTTCGCGGGACGCATCAAACTGTGTAATCTCCACCAATACAGGTTGAATACGTTTCTCTTCCCGTACATATTCAAACGGCGCCGCTTTGACCGAATGTATCAGCGAGGAAGAAGCTTTGCCTAATGTAATACCCTTTGGCGTTTCCAAACGGATGCAATCGAACATGACCCATGTACCGGCAATGCTTCCTGTTTGTATCCGGTTGATGCCCGGCTGCAACCAGGATGCCGGAAAATCCACTTGTATCTTTTTCTGTGTTCCGGCGGTTGATTCGCCTTTCAGCAGGGCGTCATTATCGCTTCCGGTTATTTCTTCCTCGAAACGATGACCGTTTATTTCCATACGGATTTTTACAGGATGCTTGTCATTGACGCCGACAAAAAATAAAGACAAAGAGCAGTTTCCCCGTTGCGAACCTTTCTCCACCGGAAAATAGACGGACGGGAAATGACGTGGATGGTATCCTGCCCAATAACCGCCACCACCCCAAGAATCCAGCGGACCGGGCAGCACATAAGGCCAATGTTTGGCAGGGGTAGAGTAGCCCACATAATAGGATTTCTCTCCGGAGAATTGAGCCAGAAAAGCGTCATACTGATTCGGGTATAAAGCAAACTCAGCCGCTGAGCCGTCTTGCCGCCCTATCTCAAACAGGACTTTGCTTTGCGCAAATAGTCCTGACGCACAGGCAACAAACATTATGGATATAAACAGGCGCTTCATCTTCTTCGTTGTATTATCAGTTTGGGGGGTAAAGGTACAAATTTAATACGAGAAACAGAAACACGAAGTCATAACAAACTTCGTGTTTCTGTATTTTTTGCCGGATTAATATCCGGGATTTTGTTTTATCTTGCCTTTGGATTCATCAAGAATGTTTTGCGGCAACGGGAACAGAACCATGTGGTCTTTCGCCGTGGTGTAACCGTCTTCATGGGCTGTCGAGATGAACTTCCCATGACGAATCAGGTTACGTCTGCGGTGTCCTTCGCAGAACAATTCCCTTCCGCTTTCATCTAAGATATAATCGCGGAAAGCATCTTTGGTAGCGGTTGCTGCTGCGGGAATGGAATTAGGCAAACCGGCTCTGGCGCGTATTTGCTCTACATAACCTGTTGCTTCTGCTGTCGGCCCGTTTTGTTCGTTGATGACTTCGGCCAGTTCAAGCAACACGTCTGCATAGCGGAATACAACCAAATCATTCCCGCTCCATTCTCCTGTTTGCGCAGGGTCTTCGGGATATTTCATTGGGAAACAGCCCCTCTCAAACAGATCGAAAGTGTTGCGGTCAGCCAAAACAGGTTCGGTAGCTCCGGCTGGGGTATAGTAAAATTCGCCAATCAACCGTTCCAAACGCTTATCGCCCTTCTCATACTTGTCGTAGAAACGCCAGGGCGTATTATATACATTCCAGCGTTGAGTCCTTGTGTTCTGCAAGGGATAACCGGGAGGCACCGCTTCCGTCATCCACAGGTTTCCGATACCGGCCGCCAAACAGGGAACAGCCCATATAATCTCCTCATTCTTCTCGTTTTCGACAGCAAAAATGGAGGAATAATCTGCCTGCAACTCATAGCCCAACTTCAGGATTTCGCGGCATATTGTTTCCGCTTCTTTCCAACGCTTTTCCTGCATGTAGAGTTTGGCTAAGACAGCATACGCGGCGCCTTTGGTGAAACGCCCCCAATCTTTAGCGTCATACGTGGCGGGAAGCGTTGCCGCCGCCTCTTTCAGGTCTTTTTCTATCAAAGCGACAAACTCATCTTTGGAAGACCGTTCCAGAAAGACTTCCTGTTCGGGGTTACGCAAGATGTCCGGATCGAGCACTACGCCTGCCGTTCCGTAAAAATCATACAGCCAAAACATATATATCCCCCGGGCGCATTGTACCTCGGCGATAAATTCACCTTTCTTTTTCTCGTTCATGGGTGTGTTTTTTAAATCATCCATCAACAAGGTGGCGCGACTGACATGTTTGATAAACTGGGCATAGAATTTATTCACGGCGCCGGTGGTTGACGTCCACAAAAACCTCTCTACCGCTTCAATGTCATTCCTCTGCAAGCCCATATCATCCGTGGTTAAATTTGAAATATTGTATGGCGATTCCACCTGCGAACAATAGATTTGATTCCAGTTTGGGCCAAGAGGATTATAAATAGCCGTCACCGCTGCACGAGCGTCTTCTTCACTCTTAAAAAAGTTCTCCGGCATAATCTTGTCGTTGATAACCGGCTCCAGATTTCCTAAACAAGAGGACAATCCGAACATAAATGTACCTAAAAGCAGGTACTGTACTGTATTATAAATTAAATTTCTCATATTCTTTTTTGATTTAATTTATTAGTTAAAAAGTAATATCAATTCCAAAAGAAACCGTCAACTGGGTAGGATAGGCTCCCGTGCTGTCCATTTCAGGATCCACTCCGCTGAACTTGGTGATTACAAACGGATTTTGTACATCGCCAAAGATACGGAGGTTTTGCACCACCTTGCCCAACTGTGGGCTTTTGGGTATCGTATAGCCCAGTGTAATGTTCTTGCAACGGATAAAATCGGCCGGTTCGAGCCAGAAATCGGACGACCGGTTGTATGGATTTGCAATAGCGCTTGGGAATGTCCCGCCAGTATTATCGTGCGACCAGACCTTTTTCACTTCGTCCAACTTATTCTGTCCATTTCTCAATTGGTTCACTTCCGAAAGATACCAACTGTAGGATGCGTTTTCTAATTTACGCCCGAAGTATCCATAGAAGAAGATATTCAGGTCGAAGCCTTTATAAAGGAATGTATTTCCTAATCCGGCATAGAACTTGGAGGTTGCTGTTCCGAGATTGACAACGTCTGCATCGTCTAACTTACCATCGGGGACTCCTGTCAGCTCGCCGTTATCATCCCGTCCGTTCAAATCCTTGTATTTAATCATACCGGGTTTGGCATTGGGCATGTGAGGTATCTTGCAAGTGCCGTCGGGATTCATATCCGAAAATTGAACCAACCCATCGGAAAGATACAGGTAGCGGGTGTTCAACATATCTTTTTCGCTTTCATAAATAGCTTTCTTCCATAGCGGGTCGCGTTCGAGCCAACGGTCGCGGTAGAAGGAAAAGACGATGTCGGTATTCCATTTGAACTCTCTGGTCAGGTTGCGGGTGTTGATGCCTAATTCAAAGCCCTTGCTGCCCTTGGCGCCGATATTCGACATCACCGAACTGATGGGGTTATACTGCATCAACGTCTTGCTGGCCAATAAATCGGATACCTTCCGGGTGAAATATTCCATCGAACCGGTGATACGGTTCTGGAAAAGTCCGAAATCTACACCGATATTCCACTCGGTGGTCGTTTCCCATTTCAAATCGGGATTGGCCAATTGGGTCTGGCTTACGCCGATGACTTGCTGGTCGCCGAAATTAAAGTTGGAGCCTGTAGAGAACAACGCCAATGCGTTGGTACCGATATTGGAGTTTCCCGTTTGCCCGTAACTGACGCGCAGTTTCAGGTCTGACAGGGTTTCCTGTTCCGGCATAAACGATTCATTGATCACACGCCATGCGGCGGCCACCGATGGAAAATAACCCCATTTATGGTTTTTGGCAAACTTGGATGAGGCATCCCCACGAACCGTTCCCGTAAGCAAATAACGATCGTCATAATTATATGTAGCGCGGGCGAAAACGGAACCTATCACTTCTTCGTTGCCATACGAACTGACTCCCGGTTTCACGTATGCCCCCGATGCTAATGAATTCCATTTGAAAGCGTCGGTAATAAAGTCGCTGTTGTTGGCGCTAAACCCGTTGTAGGCAAAGTGTTGGTAGGAATAACCACCCATGATGCTACCCGAATGTTTGTTGATTGTTTTCCGGTACGAGGCCGTCAGGTCAAACAATTCACTGGTACTGTTCTGATAACCTTTTGAGGCTTGGCCGCCTGCGGTCTTTCCATACAATGTGGTCTTGGGAACGTAGGTATTCCGCTCCCCTTTTTCTTGCTGTAAACCGGCATTCATCTTTATGTCTAAACCCTCAATGGGAGAGACAATCAGGTAAAAATTTCCCAGTAAATGACTGATAAGGCTTTCGTCTGATATTTCAAGCAATGAAACGGTATTGGCCATATAAGGCATAGCGGGGTCTAAGACATAAACTCCCTCTGCGTCATAAATGGGCAAGGTTGGATTCGATTGCATGGCAGCGCGGATAACACCGGCGTTCTCATTGCCGCCGGTTCCCAAGGGAACATTCTGGCTGTTCACCTGACTGACATTCAAGTTGACGCCGGTTTTGATGTACTTGCCAATCTGCTGGTCGAAGTTCATACGGCCGGAATAGCGTTTCAGTCCATTGCTTTTAACTACGCCTTGCTGGTCGAAATAGTTTCCTGCCACATAATACGAAGTTTTGTCCGTTCCTCCTGTCAGGGACACGTTGTGCTGGTTGATCATACCATCGCGTTCCACGGCGCTAAGCCAGTCGGTGGTGGTAGCATTGGCAATTTGATCGGCTGAGTATTTCGGAGAAAAGGGATTAACCGTACTGGGATCGACATTTCCATAGGGAAAGATTTTATTGTCATAGTACCAGTATTCCTGAATCACCCGGTTGGTCTCCGTCATAAAGTCAGGCCCGTTCAACATCTCCTGATGTCTCGCTCTTTTCTGTACGGAATAAGAACCGGAGTATTGTACGGTTGGTTTCTCTCCCTCTTTACCACGCTTTGTAGTAATAAAAACGACGCCGTTAGCCGCTCTGGCTCCGTAAATAGCCGTTGCGGCGGCATCCTTCAGGATTTCAATAGACTCGATGTCGGCAGGATTTAACGTATTAAGCGGGGATTTGTTTCCTGAACTATACCTGTTCCCGCTACCCGGCTCCATATTGTCCACCGTAATAGGGAAACCATCCACAACGTATAACGGGCCGTTGTTCCCGGCGCCGCCGGCCGCATTGCCACGAATCTGCATCCACACGCCGCCACCCGGTTGGGCGCTTTGCAGGGATACCTGCATACCGGGCGCTTTTCCCGTTAACATCTGTCCCAATGAAAGGTTCGCCGTTTGAGGCAAGTCTTTCGCTTTCACCTGGGTAATGGCGCCTGTTAAATCACTCTTTTTTACAGTGCCATACCCGACAACGACCACTTCTTCCAACGCCAGGCTATTTTCCTTTAGCGTAATGCTTAGGTTAGTTTGGTTGCCGACAGGAACATCCTGCGTGGCATACCCGACATAACTCACTTGCAGGACTGCATTGGCCGGAACATCCAGATTGAACTTTCCGTCCAAATCCGTTATGATGCCGTTGGTTGTCCCTTTAACAACTACGCTGGCCCCGATGATGGTCTCGCCTTGGACGTCCACCACCGTGCCGCTCACTTTTTTCTGCGCGTACGCAGAAAACGCACAACCGAGGATACACCACATACCTAGTATCTTTCGCCATGTACCTCGCTTTCTAAAAACAACTGTTTTACTCATAAATGATAAATTAATGTGTTTAATTTGATAAAATATAATACTTTTCCTGACAAAGAATCGCAACTAACCGGCAATAATCTACAGGTTAACTGTAATTCAGCGCAATTTATGTGTTTTATGCAGCCAACGAATTTTTCATAAAAAATCACAGCAAAGATAGAACATTTTTTTGAAACCAAAAAAACATTTCCGTTTTTTTGTATTTTTTTATGCAAGAGCATCACGGCAAAACCTCCCTTACGTTGGCATTGCTCTCTGTGTCCGCTCTTTACCAATAGCATGTTGGCAAGCCTTCGAGAACGTATATATATTCTCTCTAACAAAGAATCGTAACCAATAAGCAATATTCTGCTGATTAACCGTAATTCGGAACATTTTGTATGTTTTATGTATTTCATGCAAGCATATTTTAAATTATTTGCAAAAGTAGAACACTTTCATGGAATAAAAAAATGCTTTTCGTTTTTTTGTGATTTTTTTTGACAAGAAGGTCGCGGCATGGGGCTGACCAAAAAGGGTATTTTACACGTCATTGCGAGGGCAAATCCCGAAGCAATCCATTAATAATCAATACTCTGGATTGCTTCGCCTACGGCTCGCAATGACGAAACCAGACTTTTTGGTCAGCCCCTGATTTTCATAACCGTATGTCAAACGAAGTACGACATACACTTATCCGTTTGATTGCCCGCAATTTAGTGGAGTCAGGAATCAAAAAGCCTCGGAAAACAAATCATTTTTCCGAGGCTTTTACTTTATTAAAAAACAGAGAATAAGCTCTTTAGTATTCAATCTCTCGCTTTGACGGGAATTTTTTCAATACGCAGTTGATGGCGTCCTCCGTCAAACGAGGTTTTAAAAAACATATCCGTAATTTCTTCCGCCTCTTTCCGACCAATGAAACGGGCGGGCAAGACGAGGATATTGGCGTCATTATGTAACCGCGTCAGATGGGATATTTCTACATTCCAGCAGATTGCAGCACGGATGCCTTGATGTTTATTCAATGCCATGCTAATCCCGTTGCCGGAACCGCATAAAGCGATCCCGCAATCAACGTCTTCAGCCTCTACTGCTTCGGCAAGCAAATGCGCATAATCCGGATAATCGCAACTTTCGGACGAATAGGTACCAAAATCCTTACATATAAAGCCTTTCGCTTCCATGTAACCCTTGATGTACTCTTTCAGTTCAAATCCGGCATGGTCGCTCGCAAAGCCAATTGTTGTACACATGGACAGGCTTTATTTATTTAGTAGATTTTTTACTTGTTCGCAGACATTCTCTCCGGTAAAGCCCAATTTTTGATCTAACACCTTATACGGGGCGGAATAACCAAAAGAATTCATACCGTGTATATACCCATTATCGCCCACTAATCCGTTGAGTGTTACGGGCAATCCGGATGTTAATCCGTAACGTGCGATTCCTTGCGGCAGGATTTGTTGCTGATACTCTTTAGGTTGATCGCGGAACAAACCTTCCGACGGTACGGAGAGAATACGTGTGCGAATACCTTCTTTTGCAAGCAATTGAGAACCTTCCACCAGCGTAGCGACTTCCGAACCGCTGGCCAGCAAGACCACATCGGGCGTTCCGTCACTGTCGGCAACGATATAAGCGCCTTTGGACAACTGGGACGATTCCTTACGGCGGTCGCCTGTTACGGCAGGCAGATTCTTAATATCCTGACGGGAAAGAATCAGTGCGACAGGGCGTTTGCTTTCAACAGCCACCTTCCATGCGGCAATGGTTTCCAATCCGTCGGCAGGCCGGAGCACAATCGTGGAACGTTCGCCTTCATGGTTGTGCAGATGCTCCAATAATCGTATCTGAGCCTCATGTTCAACCGGTTGATGCGTCGGCCCGTCTTCGCCGACACGGAACGAGTCGTGCGTCCATATATAAACCACGTGCAAACGCATCAGCGCAGCTAACCGTGCAGCAGGTTTGATATAATCCGAAAAGACGAAGAATGTACCGCAGGCAGGAATAATCCCTCCGTGCAACGCCATACCATTCATGATACAGGCCATCGTCAGTTCGCTGACGCCTGCCTGCAAAAATTGTCCGCTGAAATCGCCTTTCGCAAAGGCTTTTGTCTTTTTCAGGAAACCGTCCGTCTTATCGGAATTGCTCAGGTCGGCGGAAGCGACAATCATATTTTCGATTTTTACGGCAAACGTACCTAATACGGTTGCGGAAGCGGCGCGAGTGGCCACATTGTCTTTCATTTCAATGGCTGCGTAATCCAGTTTGGGCGCTTCTCCACTCAGGAAAAAGTCCAATTTGACGGACAGCGCCGGATTTTCTTTCCGCCAGGCGGTTTCTACGTCAAGGCGGGACTGATGCCATTGTTGCAACTGCTGTTGGCGTTGTGCATACAATTCTTTGACTTCCGGGAAGATAACAAACGGATTTTCCGGATCACCGCCCAGATGTTTCACGGTTGCGGCGAAATCGGCTCCTGCGGCGGAAAGAGGTTGTCCGTGAGTGGACACTTTATCTTCATAATTTCCACCCGCGGCATCGACGGCGCCTTTTCCCATAATCGTCCGACCGATAATGATGGTCGGGCGTTGTGTTTCGGCCTTGGCGGTCTGAAGCGCCTTGCGGATTTCATCCGCCGACTGGCCATTGACGCAAATCACATTCCAGTTCCATGCCTTATATTTGGCGGCTACATCTTCCGAATCAACTTCTTCCACTTTGGTCGAAAGCTGAATATTATTGGAATCGTAGTACATAATCAGATTGTTCAGTCCGAGATGACCGGCTATACGTCCGACGCCCTGGGAGATTTCTTCCTGAACGCCGCCGTCGGAGATGTACGCATACGTTTTATGCGCCATCCACTCGCCGAAGCGGGCGACCAAAAAACGTTCCGCAATGGCTGCACCTAATGCTAAGGCATGGCCTTGTCCCAATGGCCCCGACGTATTTTCGATACCATGCAGCACATCCACCTCCGGATGGCCGGGCGTAATGCTTCCCCACTGACGGAAATTTTTCAACTCTTCCAACGGGAGCAGTTCGGCTAATGCTAAAACAGAATAAAGCATCGGCGACATGTGTCCCGGATCAAGGAAGAAACGGTCGCGGAAAGGATAATCCGGCTGTTTCGGATTATAATTTAAAAACTCGGAGTAAAGCACATTTATAAAATCCGCTCCTCCCATGGCGCCTCCCGGATGGCCTGACTTTGCTTTTTCAACACACGATGCAGCCAATATACGGATATTATCGGCCGCCTGATTTAAAACATGATTATCATTCATTGTTCCAACTTTAGTTATATTTTTCGTGCAAAGGTATGGAAAAAAATTAGATTTATCGACCAAAATACCGGTGTAAGAGATAGTAGCGCATGAGATTATTTGATAAATTAACACACAAAAAGAGACTTATGCTTTTAAACACACAAAAGAGGCTGTCTCATAAGCACGCAGATAACGCAGATTAGGCGGATTTTCGCAGAGATATATAGAAAAGCGATATAAACAAAAACGCAGATTATCGGTATTATAATAATCTGCGTTTATCTTTTATATCTGCGTAATCTGCGTGCTAAAATACTTATGAGACAGCCCCTTCGCTGTCGAACCATTTGTCTATGTTAATCACTAAGTTTTCGCGAACCGTCGCTGATAACTACATCATACACTTTCGGATATTTGCCGAACTTGT
>JAISJX010000225.1 GCA_031261145.1 Tannerella sp. | reverse complement strand
AATTTTCCGGCTGCATGTTGTTTGGCGATTCGGCTTTCTCCGCCTCCCAATTCTGCCTGTTGATTCAGGTCTTTTAGTTGTTCAATTTTTTTCTTCATAATGATGAGACTTAAATTTATAGATGTAAAGATATACTATTTTTTTTACATTATTGCAAGAAAGCCACATAGATTTTATCTATATGGCTTTCTGTTTCATCTATCAGGCGCCTTGGTTTAGGAGTATCTAATGTTTTAATAATACTGCTTAGATGGTTGAACGGATCATACCAAGGAAAAGTTTTTCCAAAATATTTGCCATACTACTTGGACGAATGTGCATTCAGATTCAATAGGAAAATGTCAACTTTCAGAGGAAAGTTGTTTTACAGACTTATGCAACAAGCTGTTGAAGTTGAACCTATAGGTCTGAATGATATTGTTGAAAATCAACTTGACCGAAAGGCATAAGCAGTTTTTTGGGATCGTGCTCCTGCTTTTCGCAGTGATTGGCAAATACAGCCGGTATAATTGCTTTATAATTGGAGTATAGATACCTGGAAATTCACTATATTTGCAGTCAATTTGATTACTAATTCAAAATAAATATGTACGCTGAGGATAAAAAAGGATTTTCCGTCAAACGGTTGTTGAACAGTTTTGGTTATGCGTTTCAGGGTATTTTCGGCGCTTGCCGGGAACGGAATGCCAGGATACACCTGTTTGCCGCTTGCTGTGCGATAGTCGCCGGGGTCTGTTTTCGTCTCTCCGGTGTCGAATGGGCGTTGATTGTTATGGTGATTGGCGGAGTGTTTGCGATGGAAATCATCAACACGTCCATCGAAACATTGGCGGATGTCGTTTCGCCCTCTTATCAGAAGCAAATCAAAGCCGTAAAAGACCTTGCTGCCGGGGCGGTATTGGTCATGGCGATTGTGGCGGCCGTTACCGGACTTCTTATTTTCGCACCCAAAATAATCAACCTTTTCTGAACGAATGAACCCAAACCGAATCCTCGTCTCGTTTGAACAGGCAGTCCCTCGATTGGCGGGCGGCGGCTTCGGCGAACCGTTGCAATGGGACATCCGCGAAGGGGAACAATGGGCGGTCATTGGCCCGAACGGTAGCGGAAAAACGATGCTTGCCGACATTTTGCGCGGCCGTTATTTTCTGAAAGAAGGACGGATACACTTCGGCGACGGGATGAAGAACGAGTATATCCAATGTATCGCATTCAAAGATATTCATTCGCTGACCGATTGCCGGAATGTGTATTACCAGCAGCGATGGCACGCGACGGAAACGGACGAACTGCCGTGTGCCGGCGAATTGCTTTCCGGCGTTTCGTCCGCCCTGTTTGATGAGATGGATGCACTTTTCAATATCCGGGCGTTTCTCCCCAAAAAAATCATTCACCTTTCCAGCGGAGAGCTTCGGAAATTCCTGATTATCCGCACGCTCCTTTCCGATCCCCAAATACTCATCCTGGATAATCCTTTTATCGGATTGGATGCCGCCTCGCGGGATGTGCTGATGGATATGCTGAAGCAAACGGCCAAACGGAAGGGTTTGCAAGTCATCTTGTTGCTCTCCAATCCTTCGGATATACCGGAGATGATTACTCACGTGTTGCCGGTTGCTTCGCTCCGCTGTCTTGCGACCCGGACCCGCGAAGAATTTCTGGCTGATAAAGAAACACAGAAGCGGTTATTTCCCTCTCATCCGGTTCCCGGCGCTCTCCCCGTATCCGGCAAACAGCCTTCCTATCATACGGTTACCTTCCGGATGGAACAGGTATCCATCCATTACGGAAAGCAGACCATTTTGAAAGACATCAACTGGGAAGTGAAAAACGGTGAAAGTTGGGCGTTATGCGGGCCAAACGGAAGCGGTAAATCACTGTTGTTAAGTTTGATTTATGCCGACAACCCGCAATCGTATGCACAAACGCTGTATCTTTTTGACCGCAAACGCGGAACGGGAGAAAGTATTTGGGACATCAAGCAACGAATCGGTTATGTATCACCGGAAATGCACCTCTATTTTATGGAAAACGTGCCTGCCATCGAGATTGTTTGTTCAGGCTTTTATGATTCCATCGGGCTGTTCCGCAAATACACCGGGGCGCAAAAAGAAACCGCCGCCGCATGGATGCAGGCATTGGGCATTGAATCGTTCAAAGACCGTTCGTTCCTGACGCTTTCGTCCGGCGAACAGCGGCTCGTCCTGCTGGCGCGCGCTTTTGTGAAAGACCCCGACCTGCTGATTTTAGACGAACCGTTGCACGGATTGGACGTCTCAAACAAACAGCGCATAAGCGGTATCATCGAAGCCTTCTGCAAACGCAAAGGGAAAACATTGGTCTATGTCACGCACTACCTCAACGAGTTACCGCCGTGCATCACGCACCGTTTCGACTTGGTCAAAATGCAAGCGTGCGATTGATTGTCCGGACAGTAGGCCAAATATCAGATAATTAATGCTTTTGCAACAACTTTAAAAGTTTCGAGTCAACTTTGTGCCCATGAAAATCTTTATAAACCACGTCTTTTCTACCCGAATCAACTACGCCAAACGAACCGCGGAAATTCCATAACGCCCAACCGATACCGTTTGGCGTTAATATGTCTAAAACATCTGTAAACCAAGCAAGGAATACATCATGGGGCGTTTTATTGTAACAGCCACATTCGCCGCAATGCACACCTGCGCCCTGTTTGACCAAATCAATCCAGGGGCGGTAGAAATCTTCCAACATTTGCCGGTTATGCTCCTGTCCGTCCACTACTCCGGGCCACACCGGCAATACAGTATCGTTTATATTTCCTCCCCATGGGTTACGGAAATGCGTCAACTTTCCAGGATTATACGCACGGCAACTCTGACCGATGTTCAAACCGACCAATTCAGGAGTAACTGACCCTCCGCCATTGTTCCCATCTGCTATTACAATCCGGTTCGGGTTATGTCTGTGAATAGCTTCCAAACTGCCAATGGCAATCTTTTTGTAAACCTCACCGGAGACTATCGGTTCATTCACTAAATCGAAACTTAGCAGTTTCGGCGATACATCCTTGAATCGTTTGGCCCACATCTCCCAGTGAGCATAGAAGGCTTGCTGTGCCGTTTCGTCTGTCCACAGATTGAAAGGCTCCTTTGTGTTTTCGTTATTGATGCAATATCCGGGCGCCCGATGCAGATTAAGAGAAACGTGCAGTTTATATTTGTGGGCTAAATAAACGGTTTGTTCAATCGTTTCAATAGCTTCCTCATTGAAACTGACCGCTTCTTCGGCTGTCATAGGTCTTGAACCGTAGGAATTAAAATTCACATAATAAGGATACGACAGGGGTAAGCGCACAAAATCAAACCCCCAATCGGCTATCCATTTGAAATCCTGTTCGACGTCTTCGTAGGGTAGTGGATTAAAACCATCGTAGAAGAACGACCTGAAAAATTTTAGAATATTAAACCCGCGCCAGCGAGGTAACTTGTTTTTTACAGGCGATGGAGTCTCTAAAAGATTTGCCTTAGACAGGCTTGCTATTCCAAGCATGGCAGCTCCCGCGGAAGCTGTCTTGATAAATGAACGTCTATCAATCTGATTCATGATAAATTCATCGGGGTGCTGTTCTGTGAAATTCAATAAATTCATTTTTCTCTTTTTTATCTTGTTGCAGCAAAGGTAATGATGCTAACAGCCTACTATCGTTACCGTTTTATCTTCAATCTTTTCCGTTTTAAGATAAATTTTGGTATCCCAATCCATATCGGGACGGCGGTCGAATCTAATCAGCCAGCCCTCTTTGACGCCTAATGTGTCCATATAGCCGATAAGTTGGGAATAGCTTTTTTCTTCGGTTTTGGAACTGTACCGCAGTTTCAGTTCGACAGGATATTTCTTCCCTTCAAACACCACGCATAAGTCCAAACGGTCGCGCCCGGCGGCAAACTCGCGGATAATCTGCCCGCCGCCGTTGACCACCCGTTGCAGGAAAGCCTGTAGAATCAAGTGGGGCGCCGCTTCTTTGTAT
>JAISJX010000177.1 GCA_031261145.1 Tannerella sp. | reverse complement strand
GACGTGGAGGTCGGACGTTCGAGTCGTCTCACCCCGACTAAGCCTCATTTAATTTAGCTTGTTTTAGCGAATTAAATGAGGCTTTTTTTATCGGCATCGGTTAAATTTCCCAAAAATATTTTTCTCCTTACAACGTTTTAAGCGCTTTTTCCGTCTTATCATAAATGAGTGTTTTAACGCTGGAAGAACAACGCCTCATTGCCGGATGCAAAAAAAATGAATCTTGGGCAATAAAGAAATTAAGGCTGAAAGACCGTTGGCCTTAAATTGATGACATTGATTTACAATCCCGTGTAATCGTCCTTGCGAGCAATAGCGAAGCAATCCGGTCAATGGATGTTTATTCAATTCTTTTCCGGCAACCTGTCGATAATATCCTGCAATTTATCAATAGAGATAACGCTTTTTTTATTATCGGGGTCAAGCATCGTATATTCTTTCAGGCTACGGAAAAACATGTCTTCCCTGAATACTTCCAAACGATGCCGGGTATAATGAGCAATTTCCTCGTTTTTACCGCTTTTCAGGCATTCCATCGCCATCAGTACATCAATAAACAGCGTCCGCTGACGTACAGTCTCGTCCTCTGTATTCCTGATATCGCCGGTTGTTCCGTAATTAGCCCAAATGCGCGCCAATAAATCCATGCGACGGTTCTCTTTCCATAAAGAATAATAGAGCGAAGAAGCCTCATCTGACCGGTTGTCGCGGGCGTACGTATCCGCCCTGCCCAACTTTAGCATATAGACGAATGCCGTATCGGGTTGCATCAGGGCTTCGGCCTGATCGAACAGTTTGTAAGCCCTTTTCTTGTCGTAGGTAAGCCCCAGGCTTGCTCCCAATATCAAACATACATCAATGGCGGCAGGTTCGCGGATGTATGCAAGTTCCAACAATTCAATAGCATCCATATATTTCTGTGCATAATATTTGGAACAGCCGGCATATTTAATCGTCAGGTAAGACGAATCGTTTTGTGCAAGCAGGATGGAATACAAACTGTCGGCTTGCTCATAACGCTTGGAGCCAAAAAGGGCTGCCCCTTTGTTCCGGAGCAATAACTGGTTCCCGGGATTGTATATCAGGGCGGTATCACAAGCCGCCAGCGCCTCGTCCATCCGGTTGGTTTGAAGCAATGTATTGACCAGCGTGGAAGCCAACGACACATTCTCTTTATTGTTTTGGAACGCTTGCCGGTAATACATCGCGGCAATCCCAAGCTCTTTGAACCGGCTGAAACATTCACCCAAAGCGCGTAATAACACCGGATTATCCGGGTCTTGTTCCAATAAACGCTCGTAATAGCTGATCGCCTTATCGTCTTCGCCCAATTGGGAATAGAGGCGCGCCAACTGGTAATTGGCGTAGAAATCGGTACTGTCACGGCTCAAAACCTGTTGGAAAAAATATTCGGCTTCCTTCGTCTTTCCGATATTGGCGGCCATGCGTGCGATGGTATTCATCAGGGAAGTCTGCGTAGGGTCGATGGCAAGGCAATACTGATAGCAACGGTAAGCGTCGCGGTATTTCAACAAACCTTCATACGCCTGAGCGACAGCATACATTATATTGAAATCGGCAGAATCGGCTGTTTGCAGATTGGCCGCACGAGTGATGACGGCTGAATATTGTTTCTGATCGATAAGCAATTGCCAATCGCTTTGTTGTGCTGCCATCTGTCCTGAAAAGAGGCTGCAAAGTATCAAAAGAAACGCCTGTTTTTGTATTTTCCGTGCCATATTTGAGCTGATTTTTATGTAATGATTCATTTTCGCCGATACTTTCGTATCGCGCACAAATATAATTATTTTTTTCGATGTTGTCTATCTTTCGCATCGAAAAAAATAATTAAAAACCGGCTAAATGATTATCCCCCGGACGGCAAATGCAAACCGGTTACTTTTTAGCGCATGCCTCGACCGCTTTTTTCAAGCGTTTAACAAGCTCATCCGCTTCCTTTTGGCCGACGCACAAGGGCGGAAGCAAACGGATAGTATTGGTGCCTGCGACGCCGGTAAACACTTTCTCTTCAAAAAGTAACTTAGTCCGTATTTCCTTGATAGGTTCTTCAAATTCAACCCCAATCATCAGTCCCCGCCCGCGTATTTCTTTGATGCCGGGCACCTGTTTCAGTTCGTTTTGCAGATAAGCGCCTGTTTTATTTGCATTTTCTATCAGGCCGTATTGCTCTATAATATCCAGGACGGCAATGGCGCCGGCACAGGCCAAGTGATTACCGCCGAAGGTCGTACCCAACATTCCATACACCGGGTTGAACATCGGGCTGATCAGCACCGCACCCATCGGAAAGCCGTTGGCGATTCCTTTCGCAACCGTGATGATATCCGGGCGGATACCGGCATACTGGTGGGCGAAAAACTTCCCGCTCCGCCCGTAACCGGACTGAATCTCATCCACAATCAGCACCACCTCATACTTCGTACACAAAGCCCTCAAAGCCTGCATGAAATCATCCGGCGGCACCTGAATGCCTCCCACACCCTGGATGCCTTCGATAATAACGGACGACACATCGCCTTTCTTCAACTCGTTCTCTAATAATTCCGGGTCGTGAAACGGCAGGTAAGTCACCGGCAAACCCTCGTTCACCGGAGCGATAATCGCAGGGTTATCCGTCACGCGCACAGCGGCGGATGTACGCCCGTGGAAAGACTTCTTGAAAGCGATGACGCGCTTCTTCCGGTTATGGAACGACGCCAATTTCAACGCATTTTCGTTCGCCTCAGCGCCGGTATTAATCAGGAACAGCGAATAATCGTCGTAGCCGCTGATTTTACCCAGCTTGTCGGCCAGCTTTTGCTGGAGGCTGTTAATGACCGAATTGGAATAGAAGCCCAATTTATTCAGTTGCTCCGTAATGGCAGCAACATAAGCCGGATGGCTATGTCCGACCGAAATAACGGCATGTCCGCCGTAAAAGTCCAGATACTCATTCCCTTCGCCATCCCAGACGAAACAACCTTTTCCCTTGACGATTTCTATATTGAATAGAGGATATACATCGAATAATTTCATAACTGTAAAAATTGATAATAAACAATGAATCTTTGAATTATTGGAATCATTATTGAATCTTTGAATTTCTAAAATGCCACCGGTTTCAAATGCAACCCGACCGTTTCTTCCAAGTTGAACATCAGGTTCATATTGTGAACCGCCTGTCCGCTTGCGCCTTTCAGCAAATTGTCGATTACGGAGGTAATCAACAGTATATCGCCGTGTTTCTGCAAGTAAAGCAGGCATTTGTTCGTATTGACCACCTGTTTCAAATCCGGCGCTTTATCAGCCAGGAACGTGAACGAATGGTCGTTGTAATATTCTTCGTATATTTTTTGGAGTTCATCCAATTTCACGGCGCATTTCGTATAAACGGTGGCGAAAATGCCCCGGCTGAAATTGCCCCGCATCGGGATAAACAAAACCTCGCTTTGGAAACTGTTCTGCGATTGCTTCAGACTCTGTTTTATCTCATCCAGATGTTGGTGGGTGAACGGTTTATAGATGGAAATATTATCGTTCCGCCAACTGAAATGCGACGTATCCGCCGGTTTGACGCCTGCGCCCGTCGAACCGGTAACGGCATTCACGTGAATATCGTTATTCAGCATCAAATGTTTCGCTAACGGCAGAACAGCCAACTGGATACATGTTGCAAAGCAGCCCGGATTCGCCACGTATTGAGCATTGCAGATAGCCCGCCGGTTCAGTTCGGGCAAACCATAGACAAACGTGTGGTTCGGAGCGGCCAGCCGGTAATCCATGCTGAGATCGATTATCTTCAACGATTCGGGCACGGGGTTATTGTCCAGAAATTTCTTCGTATCTCCGTGAGCCGTACAGAAAAAGAGCAAATTGATTTCATCAAGCGGGGTCAGGCTGCCAAACCGCAAATCCGTTTCGCCAAACAGTCCCGCATGTACGTCGGTTATCTTGCCGCCTGCATGACTGTTACTGTGAATAAACTTGATTTCCACATCGGGATGATTAATTAGCAGGCGAATAAGTTCACCCGCCGTATATCCTGCACCACCAATAATTCCTACTTTAATCATGTATCTACTATTGTTCGTTTTAAATGAACTACAAAGTTAAAGTGAAAATCCGGTTTTACGGTCATTTCTCTTCCTTTTTATTTACATTATAATAAATTTTCATTTGGTTGCCGAGTATTTTGGTAAAACCTTTCACATCGTCGGCAGTCCAAGCCTTCTGTTCTTCGCCATACACGCCGAAGTCGCTGCGCATCAGATCATAGTCGCTTTCAATTCCCACAAGGACATAATGATACGGGCGCAAGGTGAGGATGACTTCCCCGGTTACGCTTTGCTGCGTGCTTTGCAGGAACGCTTCCATGTCGCGCATCACCGGTTCGAGGTATTGCGCTTCGTGGAGGAACATCCCGTACCAAGTGCCAAGCTGCTCTTTCCAATACTGTTGCCATTTGGTCAGCGTATGTTTTTCGAGCAGTTTGTGCGCGTGGATAATCAACAGCGAGCCGGCGGCTTCAAAGCCTACCCGTCCCTTAATTCCGATAATCGTGTCGCCCACGTGCATATCCCGCCCGATCGCCCAGCGGGAACCGATTTCTTCGACTTTGCGGATGGCATCCACCTTGCTTTTAAATGTCTCGCCGTTTACGGAACTTATCTCTCCCTGCTCGAAACCGATAACTAATTTTTCTTCGCCACCGGCCTGTAGCTGCGACGGGTAAGCCTCGTTGGGCAGCGTCTTGTTGGAAAGCAAGGTCTCTTTTCCGCCAACGCTTGTTCCCCACAACCCTTTGTTGATCGAATATTCCATTTTGACGAAATCGGCCACATACCCGTGTTCTTTCAGGTAATTGATTTCGTATTCGCGGCTCAGGTTCATGTCGCGTGTCGGGGTGATGATTTCGATATTCGGAGCCAGGACATTAAACGTAAGGTCGAAGCGCACCTGGTCGTTGCCCGCGCCCGTACTGCCGTGTGCCACTGCGTCCGCGCCAATCTCCTTGGCATAGCGGATCGTGGCCAATGCCTGAAAGATACGTTCCGAACTGACGGAAATCGGATACGTGCCGTTGCGAAGCACATTGCCGAAAACCATATATTTGATACTCTTTTCGTAGTATTCCTGTTCGATATTGAGGGTGACATGTTTCACCGCGCCCAACTTGCAGGCTCTTTCTTCGATAGCTTTACATTCGGCCTCGCCAAATCCGCCGGTATTTGCCAGCGCCGTATAAACCTCATACCCTTTCTCTTTTGTTAAATACATGGCACAAAAGGAGGTATCCAATCCTCCGCTAAATGCCAAAACCACTTTCTTTTTCATTTCTGTCTATTGTATTAATTATTATTCTGTTTCTAAAAATGCGCCTTTTATTTGACCGCTTTAGCGCTTCCGTGGAGTACTTTTTTCGTACTTTCGTCCAGCGCTTTCGTCTTGTCTCCGTTCAGCTTTTTCTCTACGCTGCCGTTCAGTTCTTTTTTGTAAAAATCTTTGTGTATCTGTTCAATCATCCGGCAACGCGCGTCGTTCGGGTCGAAAAGCATGGCGGTGCAGATGCAATACCGCCGTTCGGTGCGGGAGAGCACGTCGATATTGACGCACCCGTTGCATCCGCGCCAGAAAGCCTCATCGTCCGTCAGGTCGGCGAAGGTCACGGGCATATACCCCAGGTCGGTATTCATTTTCATCACGGCGGCGCCGGAGGTGAGGCTGAATAGCTTCGCTTTCGGCCATTTTTTGCGTGCCAGCTTAAACGACTGTTCTTTAATCCGTTTTGCCAAACCGTGACCGCGGAACTTATCCGAGACAATCAGTCCCGAAGTGGCCACAAATTGTTTGTTTCCCCACGATTCGATGTACGTGAAACCGGCAAACTCGTCGCCTGCAAGGGCGATAATCGCTTTTCCTTCCTTCATCTTTTGCGCAACATATTCGTGCGAACGTTTGGCGATACCGGTTCCGCGCACTTTCGCCGCCGCTTCGATAGTCGCCAGGATGGTATCCACATACACTTCGTGCGAAGCGTTGGCTTTCATTACATCAATCTTTATGTCCTTTATTTTTTCTGTCTCAACTGTCATTTCTTTCATTGTTTTTTTAATCAAATCACTCACTGTTTACTCATCTCAAGGGAAAAACCGGGTCAGTGCATTGGCCACTTGTTCACGGCTATACCCCTCGCGCGGGATAACCAAAATGGTATCGTCGCCGGCAATGGTGCCCAGGATTTCCTGCGGCGCATGTGCATCAATGTCGGACGCAATCCCCATCGCATATCCCGGACGTGTCTTCACCACGGCCAGGTTACCGGAAAATTCAATGTTCAACCGCTCTGCATCCGGCGTTTTATGGGCCTGATTAGACGTCGTTTCCGGCAGTGTATAGATGTAAAAACCATCCGTATCATGCGTTTTCACGACCTTCAACTGTCTCATATCGCGCGACAACGTTGCCTGCGTGACATTAAAACCCTTCTCCGTCAGCGACCTGAGCAAGTCGTCCTGACTTCGAATGGTTTCCGTGTGCATAATCTCACTTATTGCATACAACCGTTGTTCTTTAGCATTTATCATCCTGTATAAGTATTCAAATTTTCGGCAAAAGTACAACGATAAATCGAATAAATATACAAATCGGGCGTTTTTTTTGAATAAAAAATCAATATTATTTCTATGTGGTTGATTATGGGGAACATCGAAAGGGGAGGGGGGAATTCCCCTTGGTTACAACCGTGATATTTCAAAGATTTATACCACAAAGTCATTCGATTTCCGTTTCGTTCAAGGGCATATTATTAATGGAAAATTTAGGATTAGCGTAATGATTTTTGTACAAATGTAAAGAGAATTTTATTCCTATGACAACGTATCAAAGAATGGATTATTCAACAATTTTGAATTATAAT
>JAISJX010000137.1 GCA_031261145.1 Tannerella sp. | reverse complement strand
CTTCAACTCGAAATCGAGCGCAAAAAAGTGCGGCAAAAGCCCTGCGTGCCAGGTTACATCTCTATCGTGAACAATGGGATGATGCCGAACGGTATGCCTCCGAAGTCATCGCAAACAACAAATATGAGTTGATAAAGCCTTACAAAAGTTTTTCCAACTCTCCGTATTTGACTAAGGAATCTGTCTTTGAACTCACTTTTTCACTGAATGATAAAAACGGTTTTTGGAGTACTTGGTATCCAAGTTCTTTGGGTGGGTCACATAATCTTAAACCATCCGATAAGATTGTAGAAAAACTGAACAATCCGGCTATCGGAGGGAACCGTAATGTTATAATAACCGGTTCGGGACTCACATTGCACACTACTTTCTATGGACCTACGACAGGACTCAGTCCGCTTTACATCATACGCATTGCCGAGGTTTATTTGATTCGCGCTGAAGCAAGAGCCAAAAAAGCATCGCCTGATTTGAACGGAGCCGTACAAGATTTGAACGCTGTTCGTAGCAGAGCCGACGTGCCTCTATGGGAAGATGTTACCAATCGGGATAAAATCATTGAAGCCATTGAAGAAGAAAATAACGTGGAATTTGCTTTTGAAGCCCACCGATGGTTCGACTTAGTCAGAACAAAGAGAGCCGACGTCGTATTAGGCGTAACGAATAAGAATTTCTGGTTATTACCGCTTCCTCAAACAGATATTGATTCCGATCCGGACGTAGAACAAAATCCCGGATATTAATTAAAATTTTTCTAACAATTAAAATTATAAAAAAATGAAAAAAGTAGTATTTAACACATCTCAGAATTTGAAAAAGATTCTTGTTACATTGACATTTTGCCTGTGCGCTACGCTATTGATGGCGCAATCAAAAAGCGGAGATCCGAAAAGCGGTTCCAAAAATGGCGATTTCCGGTTTGTATTGGCGGGAGACTGCAACATACACCAACGTCTTTCCATCTACGAAGACCCGGATTTCCTTGCCTTCTTTAAACGGATTCAGACGGCAGACGCTGCGTTTCTGAATATTGAGTCGCAGATTAATCCTGAGCTTTATCCGGGTTCCCCCGCCTTCAAGTCGGGCGGCATCTACCTGTATTCGCCGGCTTTTATATTAGACGAATTTAAGTGGGCAGGGTTTAACTTGTTTTCCGTGGCAAACAACCATTCGTTTGATTATGGTGAAAACGGACTGCGCCTTTCCGTAAAAACCATTCATGAAAAGGGATTGGTTTATGCAGGCGCCGGTGAAAATCTGGCATTGGCACGCGCACCGAAGTTCTTGGACACCAAACATGGCAGGGTGGCGCTAATTGCCATCTCTTCCACGCTCTTGACGGGAAGTTGGGCAGGTCCGCAACGCAAGGATCTTCCCGGGCGTTTCGGTATTAATCCGTTACGGTATCAAACCATTTATACGGTTAAACCCGAAACGTTGGAAGTATTACGCGAGGTGGCTTCCATAGGTCGTCCTTCCCGTCCCGGTGCGCCCGCTAACAACAACAATTCGCCTGTTAGAATAGGCGATAACATTTATCAAGCCGGTGATGAACCTTCCGTACATACGGAAGGAAATAAGCAAGATGTAGAAGAACTGTTAGGTTCTATCCGTGACGCACGGCAGCAAGCCGACTTTGTGATTGTAACTATTCATTCGCATGAAGGATCGCCGTTCACACCGTCAAGATCAGCCGATTTCTTAGTGGATTTTGCTCATAAAGCCATCGACGCGGGCGCAGATCTTTTTGGCAATCATGGTCCGATGGATCTTCGAGGCATTGAGATTTATAAAGGCAAGCCCATATTTTATGGCATCGGCAATTTTGCCTTCGACGGACATGTACAGCCTGCACAACCGGAGGAACGGTATGAACAGGCAGGTCTGCCGAAAAACAGCATCAATTCCGACCTTTGGGTATATTCGGAGCCTGACGGCACAGACAATCCCATCTACAGACCATGGAGGCAGGAATCCCGTGAAAGCGCTGTTTACGAACTGATTTTCAGTCCTGACGGGAAACTGAAACAGATTGCCATCGATCCTATTTCACTCCTATGGGCAAAAGGTCCTGATGCAGAAAAGAAACCTGAAACCAGGGCATTTCATACTCGTGCAGGCGTTCCCGGTCCTGCGTCGCCGGAAGTTGCCGGACGTGTTTTCGACCGCGTAATAAAACAGTCCGCGGCTCTCGGTACGAAAGTGACTGTTACGAACGGACGCGGTTTTGTTACTTTGGAATAATATGTGTATCGAAAACTGTAAAAAAACAAAAATCCGGATATGAATAAAACGGTCTTATTGCAAAAAGTAAAAGAAATCGACCCATATATCAGGGAGATTAGAGGTTATTTGCACGAACATCCGGAAAGGTCGTCGCAAGAGTATGAAACGTCTAAATTCCTTCGGGCTGAAATCTCAAAATCAGGACTGCCTGTTACGTTGGTATCAAGTACAGGATTTTTCGCTGTACTTGATACCGGACGTGTAGGGAAAACTATCGGTTTACGTACAGATATAGACGCCTTACCTGTACCGGAACATCCATTCAATCTGAAACAAAAAAAGAAATGGATATCTAAAAACGAAGGTGTTTCACATGTTTGCGGTCATGACGCCCATACGTCGGTATTACTTGGAGCTATAAAAATTCTTTATGACCTCAAAGACCAACTGAGTGGTAAGATTATTTTTATTTTCGAAGCGGCAGAAGAAACCGTCAATGGAATTGATGAGATGCTCAACGGCTTAGCTCCATTTCACATAGACGCCATCTATGGGAACCATTTTCGCGCTTCCATACCGACCGGCTATATTGGCGCCGATAGCGGAGCAATCATGTCAGGGGTTGCTTTTATAGAATTTAATGTTATTGGACGAGGCGGACATGCTTCACGTCCCGATTTATCAATCAATCCTGTTATTGCTGCGGCACATATCCTCACCGGAATTACTGTCGCATGGAATAATCGGATAGATGTAACTAAAATGCTTACATTGGGGATAACCCGAATACATGGCGGAGAAACAAATAATGTGTTTCCCAATTCGGTATTTATTGGTGGTTCTATGCGGTTTTTCGACTTAAAGGAAGGTGAAAAAGCACTCCGTGTAGTGAAAAAGACGGCAGAAAATATTGCGGAAGCGCATGATTGTACGGTATCGTTTGAGCGAGCAAAAATTGACTTGGCGCCTGTAATCAATGACGATACATTGTCAGGTATCGTGCGTGAAACCGTTCGTGAACTATATCCCGATAAATTGCGAACAGGGGAAAAGTGGTTTGCCAGCGAATCTTTTTCAAAATATTCGACTGTTGCGCCAAGCGTTTTTACATTCGTAGGTATTGACAATGATACGCTTGGAAGTGGTGCTGAACATCACAATGATAAGTTTGATATCGACGAAGATGCTTTACAATACGCTTTGGGTACGATGGTCGGATTTACAGTTGATTTTTTGGAGAAATATAAATAAAAAATAACAAATAAAATACACAAATTATATATGGCAAAAATAGCAAAAAATATTACGGAACTGATTGGTAACACTCCTCTGCTGGAGCTGACCAACATAGAAAGAGCGTACAAGGTGGACGCACAAATCATCGGCAAATTGGAATATTTTAATCCGGGGCGTAGCGTAAAAGACAGGATTGGGTTGTCTTTGATTGAAGACGCCGAATGGAGAGGGTTGCTCAACCGCGATAGCGTCATTATTGAATCCACAAGCGGGAATACAGGCATTGGTATTGCGCTGGTTGCTGCCGCGAAAGGCTACCGCAGCATCCTGATAATGCCTGATACGATGAGCCTCGAACGACGCGCTCTACTGTTAGCGTTCGGCGCTCAATTAGAATTGACGCCCGGCAGTGAAGGGATGGGGGGCGCCTTGCGTAAGGCTGAAGAACTGCATGCCGCCATCCCCAACTCCATCATCCTGAATCAAATGAAAAATCCTGCCAACCCTGAAATACACCGGCATACGACGGCATTGGAAATTTGGAACGATACGGAAGGCGACGTGGATATCTTCGTCGCTACCGCAGGGACGGGCGGAACCTTGTCGGGTGTAGGCGAAGTGCTCAAACTTTTTAAGCCTGCCGTGAAGGTCGTGGCTGTCGAACCGGCTGCATCGCCCGTTCTATCCGGAGGTAAGCCCGGTCCACACAAGATACAGGGCATCGGTCCGGGCTTTATTCCGGATAACTATAACCCCAGAGTTGTTGACGAAGTATTT